>JAUSBQ010000103.1 GCA_030651965.1 Pseudolabrys sp.
GGCCGTCGACCGCCAGCGTCGCGCCTTCCTTGACGCCGAGATCGACATAATCGCGCACGCGGTTGAGCGCCGCCTTGGTCACCAGCGGACCGTAATCGGCCTGCGGATCGGTCGAGGGGCCGATTTTCAGCGCCTCGACGCGCGGGATCAGCTTCTTCATCAAGGCGTCAGCGGTCTTTTCGCCGACCGGCACCGCGACCGAAATCGCCATGCAGCGCTCGCCGGCCGAACCGTAGCCGGCGCCGATCAGCGCATCGACCGCCTGGTCGAGGTCGGCGTCCGGCATCACGATCATGTGGTTCTTGGCGCCGCCAAAACATTGCGCGCGTTTGCCGTGCGCGGCCGCGGTCGAATATATGTATTGCGCGATGTCCGACGAGCCGACGAAGCCGATTGCCTGGACGCGCCGATCGGTGAGCAGCGTGTCGACCGCTTCCTTGTCGCCGTTGACGACGTTGAGAATGCCGGGCGGCAGGCCGGCTTCAAGAAACAGCTCGGCGATACGCATCGGCACGGATGGATCGCGTTCGGACGGCTTGAGGACAAAGGCATTGCCGCAGGCGATGGCCGGCGCGCATTTCCACAACGGGATCATTGCCGGGAAATTAAACGGCGTGATGCCGGCGACGACGCCGAGCGGCTGGCGCACCGAATAGAGATCGATGCCGGGCCCCGCGCCTTCGGTGTATTCGCCCTTCAACAGATGTGGAATGCCGCAGGCGAACTCGACGACTTCGAGGCCGCGCTGAATATCGCCGCGTGCATCAGGTACCGTCTTACCGTGCTCGGACGAGAGCAGCTTGGCGAGCGCATCGTATTCCTTGTTCACCAGCTCGAGGAATTTGAACATCACACGGGCGCGGCGCTGCGGGTTGGTTGCGGCCCAGGCCGGCTGGGCGGCCTCGGCATCGGCAATCGCCGCTTCGACCTCGGACTTGCTGGCGAGCGCGACCTTGGCCTGCACGTCACCGGTATTGGGGTCGAACACGTCGCCGGTGCGCCCGGAGGCTCCCTTGACGGTCTTGCCGCCGATGAAATGGCCGATCTCACGCATGGGTCGCTCCCCCTCAGGTTAATGCTTCTTTAAAAGGCGCAGTCGGGCGTTGATACCCTTTCGCGAGGCTTTTTACAGCATCTCGCCGCTGGATCACAGGTTTGCAGGCGCCGGGTGGGCCAGATTTCTTTCACCAACGGTTAGCCTTTACTGCCTCTTAACAGCGTCCGTCTAGGGTCGGTCTGCGGTGTCGGAATCCGGGATCGCACGGTGTTGGGTAGCGTTGGTGGGGTAGTTTTATGGATATCGCGACCGGTCTAGGGCTTCTCTCCGGCATCGCCGTTCTTTGTACGATGATCTTGATGGGCGGCAATCTGGGAATGTTCCTGGACTTGCATGCCTTCATCGTCTTTTTCGGCGGCGCTTTTGCTGCCACGCTCATCCGTTTCCCGCTCGTTTCGATCTTTCACGGCTTTCCGCTCGGCGCAAAATTTGCATTCTCGATGCGTCGCATGAGTCAGCGAGACCTGGTCGACGAATTGGCCGGCCTCGCCGAAGTCGCCCGCAAGTCCGGCCCGGTCGGTCTGGAAAAGGTGGAGATCGACGATCCGTTCCTGGCCAAGGGCATCCGCTTCGTCGCCGACGGCTACGACACCAATTTCATTCGCGATAATCTCGAACGCGACCGCGACAACTTCCTCACTCATCTCGACGAAGGCCAGAAGATCTACCGCGCCATCGGCGATTGCGCGCCTGCTTTCGGCATGGTCGGCACCTTGATCGGCATGGTGCAGATGTTCGCCAACATGACAGATCCGTCCAAGCTCGGACCTTATATGGCGTCGGCCTTGCTCGCCACATTCTACGGCGCGACCGTGGCGAACCTTTTCTGCCTGCCAATTGCCGACAAGCTGCACCTCAAGCTGGTCGACGAGGAAATCAACCGCACCCTGATTATCGATGGCATTCTGATGATCCGCGAGGCGAAGAGCCCGACCCTGGTGCGCGAAATGCTGCTGGCCTATCTGCCGGAGAAGCATCGGCACGCACTCGACGACGCGGCCGAACCGGCCACGGCCTGACGGGTAAAGTTCTATGGCCAAGAAGAATCGCGGCGGACACGCAGGCGGCCACGGTTGGTTTGTAACCTTCGCCGATTTGATGGCGCTGCTGGTTGCGTTCTTCGTCATGTTGGTTGCTTTCTCGACCCAGGACGCTGCCAAGCTGCAGGTGGTCGCAGGCTCGATGCGCGACGCATTCGGCGTGCAGGACAAGGTGCGCTATTCCGGCGTCATCGAAATCATGGGCCTGCCGACGCGGCCGAAACTCAAGAGCGTCGCCAATATCGATCCGAAGGATGCGTCACCGACGCCGGCACCGGACGAGAATGATCACAATCGCAACTACGGCGCGCGCTTCAAGGAAGACCGCAAGTTCGCGATGGCGGCTGCGTCGTTGCGCCAGGCCATGCAGACCATGCCGGAGATCACCGAAGCCTCGAAACACATCATGCTTGAAGAGACCAGGCAGGGGCTCAATATCGAGATCGTCGATCAGGAAGGACGCTCGATGTTCGCCGACGGCGCCAAGGAGCCGTTCGAACGCACCCGTCAATTAATCCAGAAGCTGGCGCCCTCGCTCAAGGCGATGCCGTTCCGCATTGCGATTTCCGGGCACACAGCGACCAGCAAGGTCCCCCCCAGACCCGGATACGGCCCATGGGAACTCTCAGCCGACCGCGCCAACGCCGTGCGGGCAATTCTCGCCGCCGAAGGGGTGCCGCCGGGGAATTTCTACATGGTGGCCGGCAGGGCCGACACTGAGCCGTTGTTCCCCGATAACCCCGGCATGTCGCCAAACCGCCGGGTCACCATTACCCTGATGCGGGAAGAGCCGCCGATTCCGGTCGAGTTGAAGCCCTGAACCGTCATTTTCGACGCGCGCGGCCGTTGATTTTCATCAACAGGGACAGCGAGAACCCCGGTATTCTATCCGTGGTGCCGATGATATAAGGCGCGCCTTCCAGTCCATTCCGGACTTCAAAAGCGGCTTTCATGAAAGACGGCGTGCACGAAACGGCAGCCTCCGCAGAGCCTGGCGGATCGGATACCGGCAAGGTCGCGCCTCAAAGCTTCGCTGCGCTGACAGTCGCAAGCGTCGGCGTGGTTTACGGCGATATCGGCACCAGCCCGCTTTATGCGTTTCGCGAAGCGGTCTTGGCGGCCAGCGGCGATCGCGGCGTTACCGGCGACGTCGTGCTCGGCGTGCTGTCGATGATCGTCTGGGCTCTGATCATCGTTGTCACAATCAAATACATCACTATCCTGTTGCGTGCCGACAACAACGGCGAGGGCGGGACGCTGTCGCTGACAGCGCTGGCGTTCCGCGCACTGGGCCGCCGCACCACGCCGGTCCTGATGCTGGGCGTCGTCGGCGCGGCGATGTTCTACGGCGGTACCTTCATCACGCCGGCTCTGTCGGTGATGTCGGCGATCGAAGGCATCAAGATAGCGACGCCGGCATTCGAACCTTATGTCTTGCCGCTCACCATCTGCATTCTGGTCGCGCTATTCGCGGTGCAGTCGCATGGGACGGGCCGCGTCGGGACCTGGTTCGGGCCGATCATGGTGGTCTGGTTTGGGGTGCTCGCCGTCACTGGGGCCATGCACATTTTCGACTATCCCGGCGTAATTTATGCGATCAATCCGTATTACGCCGTCAAGTTCATGGTCAGCAATCCAGCGATCGCGCTGGTTACGCTGGCGGCGGTGTTTCTGGTCATCACCGGCAGCGAGGCGCTGTATGCGGACCTCGGCCATTTTGGCCGTAAGCCGATCCAGGCCGCGTGGGTTATTCTCGTGCTGCCGGCGTTGTTGCTCAACTATTTCGGCCAGGGGGCGCTTGTGCTCGCCGACCCCTCGGCGATGGTCGATCCTTTCTATCGGCTGGTGCCGCAGCCGTTGCTTTTGCCGCTGGTGGGGCTCGCAACTTTGGCGACCGCGGTCGCCAGCCAGGCGGTTATTACCGGCGCCTATTCGATCACCCAGCAGGCGATCCAACTTGGCCTGCTGCCGCGGTTCGAAATCCGCCACACCTCGGCCTCGCAATACGGCCAGATCTATATGCCGCGCGTGAATCTGACGCTGCTGGTCGGCGTGCTGTTGCTGGTCATTCTGTTCCGCACCTCCGGCGCGCTGGCCCATGCCTATGTCCTGGCAGTGTCGGCAACCAGCTTCGTGGCGGGCATCCTCGGCTTTATCGTGATCTGGAAGCTCTGGCGCTGGTCGTTCTGGACCACGGCGCTGTTGATGACGCCGCTCATCGCCGTGGACGGTCTGTTCTTCGCCGCGGCGTCGCTGAAGCTGGTCGAGGGGGCCTGGGTGCCGGTCCTGTTCGGTATCATCATCGTGCTGATCATCGTCACCTGGCGGCGCGGCAGCGCCATCCTGATCACCAAAACCCGGCGCACCGAGGTGCCGATCGATACGCTGATCCGCAGCCTCGAGAAGAAGCCGCCCCATGTCGTGCCGGGCACCGCGGTGTTTCTCACCAGCGATCCGGAATTCGCGCCGACAGCGATGCTGCATAACCTCAAGCACAACAAAGTGCTGCACGAGAGCAACGTGATTCTCACGATCGTCACCTCCGACACGCCCCGTGTCCCTGAGGAAGATCGCGTGCAGATCACGCCGCTATCGGCGCATTTCACACGGGTGTCGTTGAAGTTCGGATACATGGAACAACCGAACGTTCCGAAGGCACTGGCGATAGCGCGCAAGCACGGCTGGCAGTTCGATATCATGTCGACGTCGTTCTTCCTGTCGCGGCGGACGCTGCGGCCTTCCGCAAATTCGGGCATGCCCGCCTGGCAGGATCATCTGTTCATCTGGCTGGCGCAGTCGGCCAACGACGCCACCAGCTATTTCCAGATCCCGACCGGACGGGTGGTGGAAGTCGGCACGCAGGTGACTGTCTGACGGGCGGCCCCTAAAATGGCGCGTGCGGCGCGGGCAAATTCCGGCTAGAACCGCGTTCTGTTCTGGAAATGGATCAGCGCACGATGGAGTCCCGCCATGGCGGATGAAATGCCCCGCGCCGACGAAGTCACGAACCTCACGCCGGACGACGTGGCGGCGGGCTTGCGCGCCGGACGCATGCTGCTGGTCGACGTGCGCGAGCCGAATGAGACGGCGGCGGAGGCCTACCCTGACGCGGTGATCGTGCCGCTGTCATCCTTCGACCCGGCCGCCATTCCCGATCCGCAAGGCAGGCAGGTGGTGTTTGCCTGCCGCTCAGGCCGGCGCTCGATTACGGCATCCGTGGCGGCGCAGGACGCCGGCTATCCGTATAGCGCGCATATGGCCGGCGGCATCATCGCCTGGAAGGCGGCGGGCTTGCCGACCAAGACCTGAGAGGCGATTAGATCCGGGCTTTGCTGGGCAGGGCGTCTTCCGGCCGCCAGCGGCGATGCAGCCAGAGCCATTGCTCGGGGTGCTCGCGAATCCAGCCTTCGACGACATTGGTGATGATCTGGGTCGTCGCGGTGATATCGATCTTGCCCTGCGCGTCGCGCGCCGGCTTGATCTCCTCGGTCAGTTCGACGCGAAAGCGGTTGCCTGGCAGGCGGATGATGCGGGTGCCGTGGATCGGACAGTCGAAATGCTGGGCGAGGCGCGCCAACAGCGGATTGGCCATGGTGCGGCGGCCGAAGAAGGTGACCTCGACGCCGCGCACGAAATACTGATCGACCAGCATGCCGACATGGGCGCCGCGCTTGAGCGCGTCGGAAATCCTGATCGGGGCGTCGAGCCCGGTGGCGATCAACGTGCCCATGCTGGCGCTGCGGGTGTCGCGCAGCCAGCGGTCGATCGCTGTGATGTTGGGCCGTCGGTATAAAACCGCGCTGTCGAGGTGATGGGTCGCCGCGCAAATCGCCGGCAACTCCCAGTTCGCCAGATGCGATGCGAAGATCAGCGCCGGCTTGCCGTCGTCACGCAATTTGTTGAAGCGTTCGGTATCGACCGGCCGGAATTCGACGCGGCTCGGCCCCTCCGGATGATCGACGTCGTAGTCCCACAGCCGGTCGAGCTGCGCGAACTCCGCGCCGGCGCGGCCGAGATTGTCCCAGACGCCGCGCAGGATCGTGTCGATCTCGGCTGAGGACTTTTCCGGGAAAGCCAAGGTCAGCTGTTCGCGCGCGATCCGGTTTTCCTTGAACAAGGGACCCGCGGTGCGCGCCATCCAGCCGCCGAAATTGGCCATCGTGTCCGGATTGGCGAGCCGCAGCAGCTTGAGGACACCGACCGCGGCCGCGCCGGCAACCGCGTCGCCGGCTTTCTTGAGGGCTCTGCGAAGCCTTAGCTTCGTTTTGAGCGCGAGCATCAAAAATTCACGATCACTTTGCCGAACACCTGGCGGCCTTCCAGCCGCTCCAGGCCGCGCTCGAAGTCGCCGAGGGCGAATTCGCTGTCGATAATCGGCGCCATACCGGCCGCCATCTTGGCGAGGCAGTCGCGGATGTTGCGCATGTTGCAGCCGAACGAGGCGAGGATCTTGTACTGCTGCTGGAACAGCTGCATCAGATTGATGGTGACGGTCGGCCCCGCGGTCGAGCCGCAGGTCACCAGGCGACCGCCGCGCTTGAGACAGAACAGCGACGCGTTGAAGCCTTCGCCGCCGACATGCTCGAAGACGACATCGACGCCTTTCTTCTTGGTGATCTTGCGCACGACGCCTTCGAAGCGTTCGGTCTTGTAGTTGATGATGTGGTCGGCCCCCAGCGCTTTGGCTTTTTCGGCCTTGGCGTCGTCGCCGACGGTGGTGATGACGGTGCAGCCAAGCGCTTTCGCCATCTTGATGGCGACCGAGCCGATGCCGGAGCCCGCGGCATGCACCAGGATGGTCTCGCCCGGCTGAAGCTTGGCGTTGTCGAACAGCATATGCTCGGTGGTGCCGAAGGCGATCGGCGCGCAGGCGGCGTCGCGCAGCGACACATTCGAGGGCACCGGAATGACGAGGCGCGCCGGCAGATTGATCAGGTCGCGGGCAAATCCGTCGATATGGAAGCCCATGATGCCGGTGACATTCTCGCACAGATTGTCGCGGCCCTCGCGGCATGCCACGCACGCGCCGCAGGTCATCGCGCCGTACATGACGACCTTGTCGCCGGGCTTGACGTTCTTGACGCCGGCGCCGACCGCGGCGATTTCGGCCGAGGCCTCGGCGCCGACCACGAGTGGCAGCTTACGTTTGGCAAAGGCCATGCCGCGAAAGCCCCAGACGTCGAGATGATTGAGCGCCACCGCCTTGATGCGGACCTGCACTTCGCCCTCAGCAGGAGGCGCCGGATCGGGCACTTCCACGAGTTCGAGCTTGCGGTCGCCGATGAGCTGGAGTTGGCGCATGGTTCTTCTTCAGTATTGAGGTGTGACGGAAGCTTACGCGCGCGGCTCTAAACCCATCACCAGCGACACGTTCTGTCCGCCGAAGCCGAATGAGTTCGAGAGGGCATGCGTCACGCGGGCGTCGCGGGCCTTATTGGGCACGACGTCGAGCATGATGGCGGGGTCGGGAATGTCGTGGTTGATGGTGGGCGGAATGCGCTGGTTCTGTAGCGTCAGCAGCGAGAACACGGCTTCCACCGCGCCGGCTGCCGACAACGTATGACCGATCATCGACTTGTTCGACGAGATGGGCACGTGTCTGACGCGCTCGCCGAGCACGGTGGAGACGCCGAGATATTCCATCTTGTCGTTTTCCGGCGTCGAGGTGCCATGCGCGTTGACGTAGTCGATGTCGTCAGGCGTCAGGCCGGCATCCTTGATGGCGCTGGCAATGCAACCGATGATCGGCTTGCCGTCCGGGCTCGAGCGGGTGCGGTGGAAGGCGTCAGTCACCTCACCGACACCTTCGAGTACGCCGATGATCTTGGCGCCGCGCGCCATCGCCGAGTCGTAGCTTTCCAGCACCAGCGCGCCGGCGCCTTCGGCCATGACGAAGCCGTCGCGGTTCTTGGAGAACGGCC
>JAUSBQ010000111.1 GCA_030651965.1 Pseudolabrys sp.
TCGGGATCGCGCGACAATATCGAGAACATCAGTTCGATGTCGGTGATGGCCTGCTTGATCTCACGATAGACCATGCCCATGAAATTGAGCGGCTGGTAGAGCTGGATCATCATGGCGTTGATCAAAACAAAATCGCCGACCGTCTTGGTGCCGGCGCGAATTTCGGTGGCGCACAGCACCATCGCCGCGGCAAGGCCGATGGTGAAGATGGCCGCCTGCCCGGCATTGAGCACCGCCAGCGACGTGTAGGCGCTGGTCGAGGCTTTCTCATAGCGCGCCATGGCGCGGTCGTAACGTTCGGCCTCGCGCTCCTCGGCGCTGAAATATTTCACCGTCTCGTAGTTGAGCAGCGAGTCGATCGCCTTGACGTTGGCGTCGGTGTCGCTGTCGTTCATCCTGCGGCGGATGCCGATGCGCCATTCGGTCGCGTAGTAGGTGTAGACCAGATAGAGCGATACGGTGACCAGGATCACAGCGACATAGCGCCAGTCGAACTGCCACAACAGCACGACGACGATCATCGCCAGTTCGATGATGGTCGGCGCCAATTGCAGGATCACCATGCGCACGATGGTTTCGATGGCGTTGCGGCCGCGTTCCAATACGCGGGTCAAGCCGCCGGTCTTGCGCTCGAGATGGAAGCGCAGCGACAACTCGTGCATGTGAATGAAGGTGCGGTAAGCCAGCCTGCGCACCGCGTGCATCGCCACCTTGGCGAAAACGCCGTCGCGCAACTGCGTCAGTACCGCCATGAGAATGCGCGTGCCGCCGTAGGCCACGGTCAAGGCGACCGGCGCGGCCATCACCCAGAGCAGCCAATCGCCCTCGGCCGAACCGTTGCTGACACCGGCGAGCGCGTCGGTCGCCCATTTGAAGGTGAACGGCACGACCATGGTGACGAGCTTGGCTGCGAGCAGCAGCACCATGGCACCGAACACGCGCATCTTCAGGTCGTGGCGGTCCGTCGGCCAGATGTAGGGCCACAGATGCACGATCGTCGTCAGCAACGCGCCCTTCTCGGCCGAAACGGACGGCGGCGGCGTGGCTTGATGCGCGTGGTGGTCGGTCATTCGTATCCCGAGGGCGGCAAGGCCCCTCATATAGGGGGATTCTTCCTCGTATTCACCCTTTCGCAGCCGGTTCTTCCTGAAAAAGCAGGAGTTTTAGCGGCCATCTTGACGGTGCGCCGGTTGCATTGCACATGCAGGGCATGAACCGACCCGAAAAAATCGCGAAAATCCGCAAAATCTGCGTCTACTGCGGCTCCGGCGCAGGTACCGATCCCGCTTATGTGGCAGCGGCCACCGAATTCGGCGCGGCCATGGCCGCATCCGGCATCGGCCTGGTCTATGGCGGCGGCGACATGGGCATGATGGGCGCCGTGGCGGACGCGGTCCGGCGCAACGGCGGCTCGGTCACCGGCATCATCCCGCAGTTCTTGCTGAACAAGGAGCGCGCCGGCTTTAACGGCGAAGGCCTCATCGTCACCGCCGACATGCACGAGCGCAAGCGCAAGATGTTCGAGATGGCCGACGCTTTCGTCGCCATGCCGGGCGGCGTCGGCACGCTCGAGGAACTGGTCGAGCAGCTCACCTGGGCGCAACTGGGACGTCACAAGAAGCCGATCCTGATCGCCAACATCAAGGAATTCTGGCAACCGCTCTGCGCCCTGCTCGATCACATGAAGGCGCTGGAATTCATCCGGCCCGGTCTCGATTTCGAGTTGCTGGTTGCCGATCGCATCGAGGACATTCTGCCGAAGTTGCAGAAGGCGGCGGCGGCCATATCGGAGGCCGAGAAGGACATGCCGCCCGCCGTTGCGGAGCGGCTTTAAGGTTTGCCGCCGACAAATGTCACGGCTTCGATACGATTGCCGTCGGTATCGCGGATGAAAGCTGCGTAATAGCCATCCCCATGCTGCGGGCGCAAACCCGGTGCGCCGTCGCTTGAGCCACCGGCCCGCAACGCCGCTGCGAAAAAGGCGTCGACTAGGTCGGTCGAGCGCGCCCGAAAACAGACATGCGCCCCGCTCGTTGGCGCAACCGGCGTCATGTCGCCGCGCAGATTGAGCCAGAACTCAGGATAGGCCCTGCCGAAACCAACCGTCGCAGAACGGCTCTCCAGTATCGTCATGCCGAGAGCGCCCAGCACGGTCTCGTAGAAC
Source organism: Pseudolabrys sp. (assembly GCA_030651965.1). Classification (GTDB taxonomy): domain Bacteria; phylum Pseudomonadota; class Alphaproteobacteria; order Rhizobiales; family Xanthobacteraceae; genus Pseudolabrys. The sequence continues at coordinate 2,165 of JAUSBQ010000111.1, forward strand.
CGTGCCGCCGCCGCCAGATCGCTCACCGCTACGGAGACGTGGTCGATCATGGCTGCAGTTCCTCCCCACTCAAACTGCCTCTCCCGGCCTCATGGTGAGGAGCGCTGCGTAGCAGCGCGTCTCGAACCAACCTAAGTCGGCTATAGCCGACTTAGGTATGTTATATGCCAATCTCGGTAAACCCGAGATTGGTGGCCGCCCATCCTTCGAGACGCATCGCTGCGCGATGCTCCTCAGGATGAGGCGGATAACGCTTGCGCCCGGCCTACGCCGGCGCGCCGGACTTTATCAGCTTGTAGATGATGGAATCCATCAGCGCCTGGAACGACGCATCGATGATATTGGGGGACACCCCGATCGTGGTCCAATGGTCGCCGTGCTCGTCCTCGCTCTCGATCAGAACGCGCGTCACCGCCTCGGTGCCGCCATTGAGGATACGCACGCGGTAATCGGTCAGCGACAGGCCTTCGATATATTTCTGGTACTTGCCGAGGTCCTTGCGCAGCGCGAGATCGAGCGCGTTGACCGGACCGTTGCCTTCGGCGGCCGAGATCATGTTCTCGTCGCCGACCCTGACCTTGACCACCGCCATGGTCACGGTCACGCGCTCGCCTTTGGCATTGTTGCGCTGCTCGACATTGACGTCGAACTGGGTGACGTCGAAATAAGTCGGCACGGTGCCCAGCGTGCGCCGCGCCAGCAGGTCGAACGATGCGTCCGCGGCCTCATAGGCATAGCCGAGCGCCTCGCGCTCCTTGACGATCTCCAGCAGGCGGCCGATGCGCGGATCGTCCTTGTCGGCCTTGATGCCGATGCGTTCCAGTTCGGCCAGCACATTGGATTTGCCGGCCTGCTCTGAAACCAGCACCTTGCGCTTGTTGCCGACCAACTCAGGCGCGATGTGTTCGTAGGTCGCCGGCTCCTTGGCGATGGCCGAAGCATGAATGCCGGCCTTGGTGCCGAAGGCGTTCTCGCCGACATAGGGCGAGTAGCGATTGGACGGACGATTGAGCCGCTCGTCGAGCGCGCGCGAGACCTGCGCCAGTCTCTTGAGCTGCGCATCGCCGACGCCGATATCGAACTTGTCCGAGAATTCAGGCTTCAGCTTGAGCGTCGGAATGATCGATACCAGATTGGCGTTGCCGCAACGCTCGCCGAGCCCGTTGAGCGTGCCCTGAATCTGCCGCGCGCCGGCGCGCACGGCGGCGAGCGAATTGGCCACCGCCTGCTCGGTGTCGTTATGGGCGTGAATGCCGACGTGATCGCCGGGGATCGCCTTCACCACGTCGCCGACGATGGCTTCGACTTCGTGCGGCAGCGTGCCGCCATTGGTGTCGCACAGCACGACCCAGCGCGCACCTTCGTCATAGGCCGCTTTGGCGCAGGCCAGCGCGAACTGAGGATTGGCCTTGTAGCCGTCGAAGAAATGCTCGCAGTCGAGCAGCACCTCGCGGCCCTTGGCTTTGGCGGCGCGCACGCTGTCGCGGATCGAGGCGATATTTTCGTCCTCGGTCGTCTCCAGGGCGACGCGCACATGGTAGTCCCAGCTCTTGGCGACGAAGCAGATGGCGTCGGCCTTGGCATCGAGCAGCGCGGCGACGCCGGGATCGTTCGACACCGAGCGGCCCGGCCGCCGCGTCATGCCGAAGGCGGTGAACGTGGTCTTGAGGCCCCGATCGGCGGCGAACAATTCCGTATCGGTCGGGTTGGCGCCGGGATAGCCGCCTTCGACATAGTCGATGCCGAGTTCGTCGAGCATGCCGGCAATCGCCAGTTTGTCCGCGAGCGTGAAATCGACGCCATTGGTCTGCGCACCGTCGCGCAACGTCGTGTCGAACAGATACAGGCGTTCGCGGGACATCTTCAAAACCTTTACGCCAAACTCACAACGACATAGAGCGCCAGCATCGCCGCGGCGACGATCACCGCGTATTTCAGCACGATGTAATATTTCCAATGGCGGGGAAACGGTGTTTCTGGTGGTTTGGTCATGGTGCCTCCGGTTTGGCCGCGAGCTTCTTGTGCATGGTCGTATTGGCGAGCCACTCGTCGCCGACCGAGATCGAATTGCGCTGCTGCGCGACGTAACCGCGCTTCTCGAAAAACCCGCGCGCGCTGTCGCTGGCGTCGACAATAAGTTTCTCGGCGCCGCGGCCGCCGGCGAGCTTCTCCAGCGCGTCGGTCAGCAAGTTGCCGACGCCCTGCCCGGCCGCGACCGGGTGCACATAAAGAAGATCGATCTTGCCGCCGGCGGCGAGCGAGGCAAAGCCGACGGCTGAGCCCTGCAAGGTCGCGATCAGCGTCAACTGGCCGCCGAGCCTATTGGCGAAGGCCTCAAGGTCGTCGATCCGCGACAGCCAGGCCTGCTGCTGCGCCTCGCTGTAATCCTCGCCGGTCAAATCCGTGACGCTTTCGCGGAAGATTTCCGCCAGCACCGGCGTATCGACGGCGAGGTACGGCCGCAGCGCCAGCTTGGGATGCGCGGTTGCCATCAGCGCCCTCCCCGCGGCGGCCACTCGGCGGTGTCGTGATCGGGATGCTGGTAGCTGACGACAGACGCATTGAATTGTTCTTGCGACGGCTCGGCGCCGGCCGCGCGGGTCGGCAGACTGCAAAGACAATCGAAAAAAGCGCGCTTGTCGGCCGGATTGACCTGAATGGTCGGCGGCACGACTTCCGGTCTGTCAAAGGCGCCGACCGCGACCTCGATCGGGCCACCATAATCATACGTCAGTGGCGTGCCGCAATCGCCGCAGAAACCGCGCTTCACCTTGTTGGAGCTTTGGAAAGTACGCGGCGCGCCGCGCGTCCATTCCAGATCATGGACGGTCACCAGCGCGCCGAAGAAACCGCCGAAGGCCTTCTGGCACATGCGGCAATGACAGATCGACGCGCGGCCGAATTTCGAGCCGCGAAAGCGCACCGCGCCGCATTGGCAACCGCCGGAGGCCATATCGCTCATCACGCGAGCTCCTTCTTCTCACCTCCCCCGCTTGCGGGGGAGGTCGATCGCCAAAGCGTCAGCGAAGGCGATCGGGAGGGGGCGCTGGTGAGACCAGCGAGCGCAGCGTAGCAATACGGCCCCCTCCCCACCCCTCCCCCGCAAGCGGGGGAGGGAGAAGAAAGAAGCGAGCCGAGGCTTTGGAAATCGCTCATCGCGCAATCTCCCCATGCGCGCTCATCGCGCAATCTCCCATGCGCGTTCATCGCGCAATCTCCCATGTGGTGCCTTCCTTGGAATCCTTGAGCACGACGCCCATCGCTGCGAGTTCGTCGCGGATGCGGTCGGATTCCTTGAAGTCCTTGGCGGCGCGGGCGGCGGTGCGAGCGTCGATCAGCGACTGCACCTTGGTCGCGTCGACATCGGCATTTGTCTGCCGGCGCGCCGCCCAGTCCGCTGCGCTCTCGCGCAGGAAGCCGAGCATGCGCAAGGACCACGCCAGTTCGTTCCGCGCAATTTCGTCACCACCCTGCGCCTTGTTGCGCAGGCCGTGCAGAACGGTAATCACTTGATGCGTGTTGAGATCGTCACCAAGCGCCGCCAGCATGGCGTTTGAAATGCGGTCGCCGACGGCGCTACCTGCGACCCAGTACCAGTCGTCGAGCGTCTTCCAGCTTTCTTCCAAACCCTTCACCGTCCAGTCGATCGGCTGACGATAATGCGTGCGCAGCATGTTGAAGCGCAGCACCTCGCCCGGCCAGTCGGCGAGCAGTTCGTTGATGGTGAAGAAGTTGCCGAGGCTCTTCGACATCTTCTCGCCTTCGACCTGCAAGAAGCCGTTGTGCATCCAGTAATTCGCCATCACGCCGCTATGAAAGGCGCAGCGCGACTGCGCGATTTCGTTCTCGTGATGCGGAAAGACGAGATCGATGCCGCCGCCGTGAATGTCGAACGTCTCGCCGAGATGCTTCCACGCCATCGCCGAGCATTCGATATGCCATCCCGGACGGCCAAGCGTCTCGATGCCGGCCGGCGACGGCCAACCCGGCTCGCCCGGCTTCGATGGCTTCCACAGCACAAAATCCTGAGGGTCCTTCTTGTACGGCGCGACCTCGACACGGCTGCCGGCAATCATCTCGTCCAGCGGGCGCTTGGACAACTCGCCGTAGTCCGGCATCGACGGCACATCGAACAGCACATTGTCCTCGGCGACGTAGGCATTGCCGCTTTTGACCAGCCGCTCGATGATCGTCTTCATCTCCTCGATGTGATCGGTGGCGCGCGGCTCGACCGTCGGGGTTAAGCAGCCCAGCGCCGCGACGTCGGCCTTGAAGTTGTTGTAGGTGCCTTCGGTCAGTTCGCGGATCGAAATGCCGCGCTCGGCCGCGCGCGCGTTGATCTTGTCGTCGACGTCGGTGATGTTGCGGACATAGGTGACGTGCGCTTCGCCGTAGATATGGCGCAGCAGCCGGTACAGCACGTCGAAAACGATGACCGGCCGGGCGTTGCCGATATGGGCGAAGTCGTAGACCGTCGGCCCGCACACATACATGCGGACGCGCGCTTTATCGATCGGGACAAACACCCGCTTGTCGCGCGTCAGCGTATCGTAGAGCCGCAATTGCAGGGACGGAGTCATTTGGGGTCACCAAAGCCGGCGGTCCCGCTGGCCGGGGCGTCCATTTGTATCTCGATTCGAGAAAAAGACGGCCTCGCCAGCGGTTTGCGCTAGCTAATAATCTCGCGGCGAATGCCGCAGATGGGGGTCAGGCCGGTCATGATGAACACACAATGCTCAGTTGCCCCAGACCCGTCAACCCCCTGAAAGACCGAGCCTAAACCCCAGCCAAAGCGTGTATTTCCGCAAAAACCGGCCTCGGTTGCGCCGCACCGGTTAAACGCACTTTAACGATTTCGCTCGCATTGTTCCAAACGGCGCCGGAAAGGCGCCTCCAAAAAGCGGGCGATATTCATGCGGACACTCCTGGTCAGTCTCAGCGCGGTGCTTTGCCTTTGCCTTGTTGACACCGCGCAAGCGGAGCGGCGCGTGTTCATCATCACCAACGACGCCGGCGGCTACGGCGTCGACCGCTGCCTCGCCTCAGGCGAAAAGTGCGGCGCGGCCGCGGCCAACGCCTACTGCAAGACGCGCGAATTCGCGCAAGCCGCCTCCTACAGCAAGGTTGATCGGGACGACGTCACCGGCGCAATCCCGACCGGCGGCTCGGGAGGCTGCAAGAGCGGCAAATGCGAGGACCTGGTCGCCATCGTCTGCACGCGTTGACGGCCGACCGATAAAAGTTCCCAAACAATCCCCTGCGACAAAGCGCGCCCGGTTTACCGGGCGTTTTTTATTGCCCGCCGCAAGACGAGGTTGAGTTCGCGGCGGCATGCCGATACGAATGAGATACGAATCCTTCCGGGCCCTTTCGCATGCCCTATTTCACCGTCCAGCCGAAGCCGCCTGTGCCCGCCTCGGCCGCCGACAGCCGCGCGGAGCGTCCACTGCGGCTGCTGATCGTGGCGTCGATCGTGCTGCCGCTGGTGATCTTCGCCTTCGCGGGGTGGATTTCCTACAACCAGCACATCGCAGACGCCACCGACCGGCTGCAACGCACCGTCGGGACGATGCAGGAACACGCGATCAAGGTGTTCGAGACCTTCGCGATCAGCGAACGTTATCTGGAAGAACTGTTCAACAAAGCCTCCGATGCCGAAATCCGGACCAACGAGGGAGAGCACAGCCTCCGCCTCCGCAATTTTATCAGCGACCTGCCGCAACTGCGCGATCTGTGGGTGATCGACGCAGACGGGCATCCGCTGGTGTCCGGCACCATCTATCCAATGCCGCGCAATCTGGCGCTCGCCGACCGCGATTATTTCCAGGTCCATAAAACCGGAAATGTGGAAACCTACATCAGCGGCGTCGTCGAGGCGCGCGCCGCCAACACCAATTTTTTCGCCATCACCCGCAAGCGGCTGACCGCGACGGGGGCCTTCAACGGCATCTATCTGGTATCGATCGCGCCGGAATATTTCACGCGCTACTATTCGGAGTTTCCGAAAAGCGACGTGACCGTCTCCGGGCTGACCCGCGCCGACGGCGTAACGCTGGCGCGCTTCCCGGCGGCTCAGCCCGGTTCGCGCGCGATGCCGGATTCGCCGCTGATGCGCGCCATCGCCGAAAATCCGCTGGGCGGCATCATCACCGGCACGTCCTCCTTTGACGGCGTCGACCGCATCATCGCCTACCGCAAGCTGCCGGATTACCCGGTCTATGTGAACGCCGGCGTCAATCTCACCACCGTCAGGGCCCGATGGATCGACGCCATGTCGACGCATCTGATATTCGGTCTGCCGGCGACTCTGGCCATGCTCGCGCTCGCCATGATGACGCTGCGGCACACGCGACGCGAGTCGCATGCCTACGCGCAGTTGCGCGAGGAAACGGCGCGCCGCGCCGCGACCGAACAGGCGCTGCGCCAGGCGCAGAAGATGGAAGCGGTCGGCCGGCTGACCGGCGGCATCGCCCACGATTTCAACAATCTGCTGACCGCCATCGTCGGCAACGTCGAACTGGCGGCGCGGCGCAACAACTCGTCCGACGAGCGCGTGGCGCGTTCGCTCACCGCCATCCGTCAGGCGTCGATGCGCGCGGCGACCCTGGTGCAGCGGCTGCTGACCTTCTCGCGCCAGCATCCGCAGGAAGTCAAAGCCGTCGACATCAACCGACTGGTCGGCGACATGTCGGAACTGCTGCACCGCTCGATCGGCGAAACGATTATCGTCGAAACCGTGCTGGCGAGCGGCCTGTGGAAGACCGCGATCGATCCCAATCAGCTCGAGAACGCCATCCTCAATCTCGCGGTCAATGCCCGCGACTCGATGCCGAAGGGCGGCCGGCTGACCATCGAGACGTCGAACGCCTATCTCGACGAGGCCTATATCCAGCGCGCCGGCGCCGAGGTGAAGGCAGGGCAGTTCGTGCTGGTCGCCGTCAGCGATACCGGCGAAGGCATGCCGCAGGACGTGCGCGAGAAGGCATTCGAGCCGTTCTTCACCACCAAGCCGGCCGGCGCCGGCTCGGGGCTGGGCCTGAGCATGGTCTATGGCTTCGTCAAGCAGTCCAGCGGTCACGTCCAGATCTACAGCGAGATCGGCCAGGGCACGGCGATCAAGATGTATTTCCCGCGCCTCACCGATACGTCGGCCTTCCCGGCCTGGGAAACGGCGGGTCAACCGGCCATGCCGCGCAGCGGCGAACATCACGAATGCATTTTGGTGGTCGAGGACGATGAAGACGTCAGCCGCTTTGTCATCGATGCCCTCAGCGATATCGGCTACCGCGTCGAACACGCCGCCACCGCCGCCAGCGCGCTGGAGATTCTCAAATCGGTGCCGCAGATCGCCCTGCTGTTCACCGATGTCATCCTGCCGGGCGGCATGAACGGCCGCGAACTCGCCAACGAGGCCAAGAAGCTGCGGCCCGACTTGCCGGTGCTGTTCGCCACCGGCTACACCCGCAACGCCATCATCCATCACGGCCGGCTCGACACCGATGTCGACCTCCTGACCAAGCCGTTCACGACCGAGGCGCTGGCGCGCAAGGTCCGCCAGGTGATCGAGGGCAAGACCGGCTGATCGCTAGAGTTTGGTCCATGCAGATCGAAGAAGGCTCTGATTCTGTCCGTCACCCTGAGGTGCGGGCCGCTCTTAGGCGGCGAGCCATCGCAAGTCGGCTCTAGCCGACTTGCGCACATTCATTCGGATGTCGGGTATACCCGACATCCGTGGGCGACGGCCCGTAATCCCGCGGCCGTCAATCCTTCGAGGCTCGCCATAGCGCGTAAACGCGCCTATGGCTCGCACCTCAGGATGACGGGTCTGTGTCGATTCTGGCCAGATGAATCAGACTCTATTGCGCGGCCTTGGCGAGCGCGACCGCTTCCTTCAGCACGTCGATATCGCCGATATGGTTGGCCAGGATAAGCGCCAGCCGCGCGTCGAGCGCCGCCGCTTCCTGCTCGCTCAGCCCGCGACGGGCCTCGATCAACACGACATAAGCCGCATCCGGCTCGGCAAACTGCAACGCGGTTACGAGTTTCGGCATTACATTTTTCCCAGAGCACGGTCGCGCGCGGCCGCCACCTTGCCCCGGTCGACGCTGCGCCAGCGCGCGCAGAGATGCTGATCGGGCCGCAACAGATAGGCGGCGCCCGGAGTCGCATCGAGACGCTGCGCCAGCACGCCGTCCGGATCGGCCAGATCATCGCCGATGGTGACTAGGCTGACGCCTTCGGGCGCGCTCGGCGGCGCGCCGTTCTTGAACGTCAGCAACGTGAAACCGTCGCCCATGTTTTCCAGCAGATAGCCCGTGCTGCCGTCGATATTGCGGACCGGACAATCCGGCAACGGTGCGCCGAGCCGCGCGCTGCCGCCGAACGGCGTTTCGTCCGGCGTCGACAATGCCGTGTCGTACACCGTCGCCACCGACAGGCGGCCCGAATTGATCATGCGGCGCGCGAATTCCGCCTTGGGAGCGAGCGCCAGCACCGCATTGCGCAGTGCGTGCTCGGCCGCCGAATGCGGTGCGATGAAGTCGGTCGAGCGCGTCGAGTGCGCGATGTTCTCGTCCGCCGCCTGAATGCGCTCTGTCTCGTAACTCCCGATCAGGCTTTCGGCCGCCTCGCCCTTGATAATCGCGGCGAGTTTCCACGCCAGGTTTTCGGCATCCTGAATGCCTGAATTGGCGCCGCGCGCGCCGAAAGGCGACACCTGATGCGCGGCGTCGCCGATGAAAACAACGCGACCATGCACGAAGCGATCAAGCCTGCGGCAATTGAAGCGATAGACCGAAATCCATTCCAGTTCGAACGGCCGGTCGCCGAGCATGCGCTTGAGCCGCGCGGTGACGCGCTCGGGCGCCTGCTCCGCTGCGGCATCGGCGTCCGGCCCGAGTTGCAGGTCGATGCGCCAGACATTGTCGGGCTGGCGATGCATCAGCGCCGACTGACCGGCATGGAACGGCGGATCGAACCAGAAACGCCGCTCGGTCGGAATATCCGCCGCCATGCGTATATCGGCGATCAGGAATTTGTCTTCGAAGGTCACGCCGGAAAACGTCAGCCCCAAGAGATCGCGCGCGCTCGACCGCGCGCCGTCGGCGGCGATCAGCCAGTCGGCCTCGAGTTGATAGGGACCATCCGGCGTGTCGATCGTCAGCCGCACATGATCGTTGTGCTGCTCGATGCCGGTCAGGCGATTTTTCCAGCGCAGGTCGATGAGGTCGAGTTCATCCGCGCGCTCGACCAGCGCCTTTTCCAGATAATACTGCTGCAAGTTGATGAAGGCCGGCATCTTGTGGCCGTCTTCCGGCAACAGGTCGAACCGGTAGAGCATGTCGTCGTTCAGAAAGATCTTGCCGACCTTCCAGACCACGCCCTTCTCCACCATGCGCTCGCCGAC
>JAUSBQ010000114.1 GCA_030651965.1 Pseudolabrys sp.
TGCCGTTAACAATTCCCCAGCATCACCGAGTCGAATACACCCGGCAGCACGATCAACAACAATACGCAGTCGACTGAATATCCGAGCACGGTCTGCTTGAACTTAGGCGGATGCAGCCAGCAGGCGCCGGCGTGGAACGTATGCGTGCCTTCGCCGTCGAACTCGGTCTTGTACCATCCCTTGAGCACATAGATCATCTGCAGGTCGACGTCGTGGAAGTGCGGGGTCGAAACGTCTTCGGGCGTGAACGGCGGAATGAAGCGGATGACATGCGCCTGCACCAAGCCGCCGGTCGCCAGCGCCAGGCCGAGATCGCGGTATTTGGCATAGGTGCGCAGGCCCTGGTCGAAGCCGGCTTCGTCGTGATGGCTGACGTGGAATTTCTGTCTGGCCTGCTTCTTCGCCCGCGTTTTCGCCTGCACCGCGCGGCGCGCATTGGCTTTGCGGCTCGCCGGCTTGCGCGGCTGGGCTTTCTTGCTTGCCTTCTTGCGTGCCTTGGCCATTCATACCCCCCGAATTGATTCAATTTGATCATGGCCCAGGACCGCATGGAAGACCCCGCACAGCCCGCGATCCGAATTTTCGTCGATGCCGACGCCTGCCCGGTCAAGAACGAGGTCTATCGGGTGGCCGAACGCTATGGCCTGAAGGTCTTCGTCGTCGCCAATTCCTACATGAACGTGCCGCGTTCGGACCTGATCGAGCGGGTGATCGTGACGCAAGGCTCGGACGTCGCCGACGACTGGATCGTGGAGCGCGCGGGGCCGTCCGACATCGTCATCACCGCCGATGTGCCGCTGGCCGGGCGCTCTGTGAAGAAGGGCGCCAGCGTGCTGTCGCCGACCGGCAAGATGTTCGACGACGATTCGATCGGCATGGCCTTGGCGACGCGCGACCTGATGACGGATTTGCGCAGCGCCGGCGCGGTGACGCGCGGACCGCCGCCGCTGACCCGGCAGGACATTTCGCGGTTTCTCTCGGCGCTGGATCTGGCGGTGGTGCGGGTGAAGCGGAAATTGGCCGGTCAAGCGTAGGCGCTGGCTTCAGACTCCGTTCGTCCCCGCGAAAGCGGGGACCCAGTGCTTTGGACAAGAACTGGGTTCCCGCTTGCGCGGGAACGAACGGAGTGTGTGACAACGCTCGTGCGTTAAATCAATCCACCGCGCCCGTGGCGCCGCCATGCGCCTTCGACCAGCCGGCCGGATCGTCGATGAACTTCTCCACCTCGGCCAGCATCTTCGGCTCGAACCGGTCCATCTTCTTGGCCACCGCCAGGACGTCGCGCCAGGTGGTCAGCGCATGCAAGGTGACGCCGAGATCGGTGAGAATCTTCTCGCCTTCCTTGTAGATATTGTAGAAGAAGATCACGAAACAGTGGTCGCATTGTCCGTCGGCGTCGCGGATCGCCTTGACGAAGTTGACCTTGCTGCGGCCGTCGGTGGCGAGGTCCTCGACCAGCAGCACGCGCTGGCCCGGCAGCAGTTGACCCTCGATCTGTGCGCCACGGCCGAAGCCCTTCGGCTTCTTGCGCACATATTGCATCGGCAGGTGCATGCGGTCGGCGACCCAGGCGGCGAAGGGAATGCCCGCGGTCTCGCCGCCGGCCACCGCGTCGATATTCGCCCGCCCGATATCGCGGTCGATGGCGTTGACCGCGTAGCCCATGATCGCCGAGCGCACATCGGGAAACGAGATCAGCCAGCGCGAGTCGTTATAGACCGGGCTCGCCCAGCCCGAGGTGAAGATGAACGGCTTGTCGGTCATGAACTGCACCGCGCCGGTGTCGAGGTACATCCGCGCGGTGAGCTCGGCGATGGTCTTTTTGTCGAGGAAATGTGGGTCCAAATTTTGGTTCATGGCCTTACCGATAGTCCAGCGGGCCGCCAAAACCAAGGGCTACCGCGTCTTCGTCCCCTGATACCAATCCAGAATCTGCTCGCCGTTCCAGTGCAGCACGCCGTCGTGGCTGTTCACATAGTCGTAGATCGCCTCGAGATATTTCATCCGGTGCGGCTGGCCGCTGATGTAGGGGTGAATGGCGAGCGCGACGAACTTGGCCCGGGTCGCGCTCTCGGCATAAAGCCGGTCGAACTGGTCCTTCACCAGTTGTAGCAGATAGTCGCTGTTGTGGTGCTGCACCAGCATCACCGGAATGTCGTTGAGCTCGATCGTGTAAGGCAACGTCACCAGCGGACCGTTGGCGGTGCGGATCGTCGTCGGTTCGTCGTCATAGACCCAGTCGCCGATATACTTCACGCCGGCCGCGGTCAGCAGGTCCGGCGTTTCCAGCGTTTGTGTCAGGCCGGGGCCGAGCCAGCCGACCGGGCGCTTGCCGCAAAACTTCTCCATGATAGCAAGCGAGCGATGGATCATCGCCGCCTGGTCCGGCTCCTTGTGGATCGGCCCCTGCTCATAGGCGTGGCCCATGAACTCCCAGCCGGCGTCGCGGGCTTCCGCCGCCACGCGCGGATAGTCCTCGCAGATGCGTGCATTGGCCGAGAGCGTCGGCCTGATGCCGAGTCTCTTGAACAGCTCGAAGAAGCGCCAGCAGCCGACGCGCATGCCGTATTCGTGAAACGCCCAATGCACCACGTCCGGCATCAGCGGCACGCCGGTCGGCGCCGGCAGTTGCTGCCGCGCCATTGGCTTGGCGATATCCCAGACCTCGTAATTGACGATGGTCCAGAAAACGATGCGCGCTGTGCCGGGAAGCTTCAGCGGCGGCCGGTCGACGATGGCGGAGTAGTCGCTGCGGTCGCGCGGGATCATGGGCAAGTCTTTGGGGCCGGGCATGCGGACTCCTTTTACGGCGTCGCGGCCACCCGCAACCCGACCAGCCGCTCCAACGTCGCCGTGTCGGTCTGCAACGCACCGGACTCGGCGCGATGCACGATGGCGCCGCGCTCCAGCACGACAGCGTCGGCGGTGAGTTCGAGCGCGACTTCAGTATGTTGCTCGACCAGCACGATGGCGATCTTGCGGCCCGACAGCATCAGTTTCACCGCCGCGATCAGTTCGTCGACGATCACCGGCGCCAGACCTTCGAACGGTTCGTCGAGCAGCAGCAGCGACGGATTGGTCATCAGCGCGCGGGCGATCGCCAGCATCTGCTGCTCGCCGCCGGAGAGCTGGTTGCCCATGTTGCGGCGGCGTTCGTTGAGGCGCGGGAACAGCGCATAGATGCTGGCCAGATTCCAGTCGCCGGACCGCGACGCCACCGTGAGGTTTTCCTCCACCGTCAGCGA
>JAUSBQ010000123.1 GCA_030651965.1 Pseudolabrys sp.
TGATCGCCGTCATTGCCGCAGTGCGGTCGCCGGAGGCGATCGCTTCTTCGACCTTGCGCACCGAATTGCGCAGCACGGTGCGGCGCGACTTGTTGATCTCGGTCTTGCGCGCGATCTTGCGCGTGGCTTTGCGGGCGGAACTGGTATTGGCCATTTTATTCTCTTTGTATCTCGTTCGTATCCAGGCGGCTGGTCTGAGCCGGCGGATCACTCCGCGCAAGCGACCGGCAAGAAACCGGACAATGTGAAAAGATTGTGGGGGCGAAAAAACGCGCCTCCAGTGGCGTGGCTTATAGTCAGCCGTCGCCCGGGCGTCAACGTCGGAAAAGCCGGGCGATTTCAGGCTCTAAGCGACCCGTTTGGCCCGGATAACGTCGTATCCGCCGGTAATTGCGGCACGGTCGGCACTGGAGACGGCGGCGAGCGGGGGCCGCACCCGCGCCAGCGCTGGGTCGTTCTGGATATGCGCCAGCAGGGTCTTCACGCCGGGCACCAGCGGCCGGCCTTCGAACAGCTTGCGGATGGCCACGGCGGCTTCATAGGCGGCGGCGTCGCCGGCGGCGAAGGCGCGCTGGCACAGATCGGCGTTCAGATTGGCGGTGGCCGAGATGCAGCCGGCGAATTCGCCTTTGCGTGCGTCGAGCAGGCAGGCCTCGGTCGACGGGAAGACGGCGAAGTCAAAATCCCCGTTTTTGCCAATCGCGGCGGCGGCGCGCGCGAAGGCCATGTCGCCGGAGGAGTCCTTCAGGCCCACGATGCGGCCCGGAAACGATTTCCGCAGGCGCTCGATCAGCGGCACATTCCAGAGAATGCCGGTGAGCTGCGGGTAGTGATACAGATAGATCGGCAGTTTGCTCGCCTCGGTCGCCTTGACCAGCGCGCCGATGTAATCGGCGAGGCCGTCATCGGTGACGCCTTTGTAGTAGAACGGCGGCAGCACCAGCGCGCCGGCAAAGCCCAGCTCGGCGGCATGGCGCGTCAGCGTCACGGCATCGGTTACCGACGCCGCACCGGTGCCGACCATCAGCCGGTCCATGGCGACGCCGTTCTTCTTGTAGGCGTCCATCACCGCCTTGCGCTCGTCGACCGAGAACGAGGTTGCCTCGCCGGTCGAGCCCAATACGTTGAGGCCGTCGCAGCCATTGTCGAGCAGATGTTTCGCCAGATCGGTGGCGCGCTTGAGATCGGGCGCGCCGCTTTCGTCGATCGGGGTGGCAACCGCGGCGATGACGCCGGACAAAGTTTTGGTCATGTGAAATCCCGGTGAGTGAGGCGAACAGCGAGTAAGGCGTGGCGAATAGCTAGTGGTCCGATTCCGACATTTGCATCCCGCTGCCGCAGGTCCTGAGCAAATGGCGGAATCAAAGGACCACTAGCAATTATTTGATTCTAGTGGAGCTTTGAATTTGACATTTGATGAGCGACTTGCAGCAAACGGGGTATCAAATGTCAAATTCGCTCCACTGGCAGGAACGCCTTCCATTCGCTATTCGCCACTCGCTCGTCTTCCTAGCCGCTGACATTATAGGCGGCGAGCGCCGCCATGTTGACGATCTGCGTGTCCTTGGCGCCAAGCTGCACGATCTGCACCGGCCGGTCGAGCCCGACCAGCAGCGGGCCGATGACGGTGGCGCCGCCGAGTTCCTGCAACATCTTGGTCGAGATCGACGCCGAGTGGAACGCCGGCATGATCAGCACATTGGCCGGGCCCGACAGGCGGCAGAACGGATAGGCCGCCGCCAATTCCGGATTGAGCGCGACGTCGGCGGCCATGTCGCCGTCATATTCGAAATCGACGCGCTTGTGATCGAGGATCTTGACCGCCTCGATCACCTTGGCCGAGCGCTCGCCGGCCGGATGGCCGAAGGTCGAGAAGGCGAGCATGGCAAGGCGCGGCTCATAACCGAGCCGCCGCGCGACGCCGGCTGCTTCGATGGCGATATCGGCCAGTTCCTCACCGGTCGGCAACTCGGTGATCGCGGTATCGGCGACCAGCACAGTGCGGCCGCGCGCCACCACCAGCGACACGCCGATGACGCGGTGGCCGGGCTTCGGATCGATCACCTTGCGCACGTCCTCGAGCGCGACCGAGAAGTTGCGGGTGACGCCGGTCACCATGGCGTCGGCATCGCCGAGCGCCACCATCAGCGAGGCGAAGTAGTTGCGGTCGGTATTCACCAGCCGCTGGCAGTCGCGCAGCAGATAGCCGTGCCGCTGCAGCCGCTCGTAGAGAAAATTGAGATAGACGGTGTTGCGCTTCGACAGCGCCGCATTGATGATCTCGATGCCTTCGCCGAGCGCGATGCCGGCTTCGTTGGCCGCCGCCTTGACGCGGTCCTCGCGGCCGACCAGCAGCGCGGTGCCGAGGCCTTGTGAAACGAAGCTCGCGGCGGCGCGGATCACCTGCTCCTCTTCGCCCTCGGCGAAGACGACGCGCTTCGGCGAACGGCGCAGCTTGGCGTAGACCTGCACCAGCGTGCCGGCGATCGGGTCGCGCCGCGCATTCAATTGATGCTTGTAGGCGTCCATGTCGACGATCGGCTTGCGCGCGACGCCGGTATCCATCGCCGCCTTGGCCACCGCCGGCGGCACATGCGAAATCAGACGCGGATCGAACGGCGTCGGAATGATGTATTCCGGGCCGAATTTCGGCCGTCCGCCGTAGGTGGCGGCGACTTCGTCGGGCACGTCCTCGCGCGCCAGCGCTGCCAAAGCGCGCGCCGCCGCGATCTTCATTTCCATGTTGATGGTGGAGGCGCGTACGTCGAGCGCGCCTCGAAAGATGAACGGGAAACCGAGGACGTTATTGACCTGGTTGGGATAGTCGGAACGGCCGGTCGCCATGATGGCGTCGTCGCGCACCTGGGCGACTTCCTCGGGCGTGATTTCCGGGTCGGGATTGGCCATGGCGAAGATGATCGGCTTGTCCGCCATCGACTTGACCATCTCCTTGGTCACCGCGCCCTTGGCTGAGAGGCCATAGAACACGTCGGCGCCTTTCATGGCGTCGGCGAGCGTGCGCGCCGAGGTCTTGATCGCGTAGCCCGACTTCCACTGGTTCATGCCCTCGGTGCGGCCCTGATAGATGACGCCCTTAGTGTCGCACAGGATCAGGTTTTCCGGGGTGAAGCCGATCGCCTTGAGCAGTTCGAGACAGGCGATGCCGGCCGCTCCCGCGCCGTTGCAGACGATTTTGGTGGTCTTGATGTCGCGGCCGGTGAGGTCGAGCGCATTGAGCAGGCCGGCGGTGGCGATGATCGCGGTGCCGTGCTGGTCGTCATGGAAGACCGGGATGTCCATCAGTTCGCGCAGGCGCTGCTCGATGATGAAACACTCCGGCGCCTTGATGTCCTCGAGATTGATGCCGCCCCAGCCGGCGCCGAGAAACTTGACGCAATTGATGAATTCGTCCGGGTCTTCGGTCGAGACCTCGAGATCGATCGAGTCGATATCGGCGAAGCGCTTGAACAGCACCGCCTTGCCTTCCATCACCGGCTTGGCCGCGAGCGCCCCGAGATTGCCGAGGCCGAGAATGGCGGTGCCGTTGGTGATGACGGCGACGAAATTGCCCTTCACCGTGAGGTCGTAAGCTTTGCTCTTGTCCTCGGCGATGGCCAGCACCGGCACCGCGACGCCGGGCGAATAGGCCAGCGACAGGTCGCGCTGGGTCGCCATCGGCTTGGTGGCGATGACCTCAAGCTTGCCGGGCCGGCCGACGCTGTGGAATTGCAGGGCTTCCTGTTCGGTAAAGGTCGGGCGGGGACGGCCAGGGGGCTTTGAGGACATTTCTACTCCAATACGCAGCCGGCGACCCGGCGGGCGGGGACCATAGCGCACGATTATGAAAGGTGGGAACCCAGTTTCGGACAGAATCGTGCGTAAGCTCTAGAGAAGGGCGGCCCTAAGCTCAAGCGGCGAGAGGGGTCGCGGCGTCGCAGGCCTCGCATGCAAGGTTGTGCAGGAGCGCCGCGCGGGGTAATCGGGGCATTCCCGGTGGCCGAATTTTGCCGTGATGCACCCATAAGAAGACCCCATGATCCGCTTTTTGCTTCGCGTAATCGGCCTTTTCTGCCTGGCCGCGGCGTTTATCCTGGTCATTTATGACGGCACCAAATCGATTGCCGCCAACAGCCTCTATCTGACCAGCGTCCGCGACCTCTGGCAGCTCATCAACGGCGCCAGCCTCGCCAAAATGCAGCCGCTGCTGCAGCCCTATGCCGGCGGCCTGCTGTGGGACCCCGGCGCGGTGGCGGTCCTCGGCCTGCCGAGCTGGGCGCTGCTCGGCGGCTTCGGCATCCTGTGCATTCTGCTGGGCCGCAAGCGAAAGCCGCTGATCGGCTACGCGCGCTGATCGCTCACTCCGTACTTTCCTACTCGTGATCGGGCCCGCCGTTTCGGACGCGGGGGCGGGCGCTTATATTGCGGCTATCAATTTGGGGAGAACCAAAATCATGTTCGGCTTCAAGAAGGTTTCGTTGCCCTCGAAGGACCAGGCACTGCCCGGCCGCGCCACTGAAATCCGCACCGCCGCGGCACATTTCGTCAACGGCCGCGCGCTCAAAGGCCCCTATCCGCAAGGCTTCGAGAAGGCGCTGTTTGGCTTCGGCTGTTTCTGGGGCGCCGAGCGCAAGTTCTGGGAGCTGGGCAAAGGCTTGGAAGAGTCGGGTATCCACGTCACTGCGGTCGGCTATGCCGGCGGCGTAACGCCCAATCCGACCTATGAGGAAGTCTGCTCTGGACGTACCGGCCACAACGAGGTGGTCCTGGTGGTCTATGACCCGACAAAGATTACCTACGAGCAGTTGCTCAAGACCTTTTGGGAAAGCCATGACCCGACGCAGGGCATGCGCCAGGGCAACGATGTCGGCACGCAATACCGCTCCGGCATCTACACCTTCTCGGCCGGACAGAAGGCGGCGGCCGAGGCCTCCAAGGCGATGTACGAGAAGGAACTCAAGGCCAAGCGTTACGGCGCTATCACCACCGAGATCGTCGATGCGGGCGAGTTCTACTTCGCCGAGGACTATCACCAGCAGTATCTGGCCAAGAATCCCTTCGGCTACTGCGGCTTGGGCGGTACCGGCGTATCCTGCCCGATCGGGACCGGGGTCAAGACAGCGGCCACGGCGGAATGACGACGGACAGTCAGACTTTCTTAACCATATAAAGCGTTAATCGGGCGTGTGTTTCAGCCATTCGCCCGGAATCGCTTGATGCGGGGAGTTCGAATTCTATTCGTCGTCATGGCCGCTCTCGCGGTCGGCGCCTGCATGCGCCAGCCGGCGCAGACTTATTACATCATCGATCCGCAGACCGGTCAGCCGGTGCCGGTGATTACGCAGCAACAGCAGTTCACCCAGCCGCAATACGCGCAGCAACCCATGGTGCAGCAGCCTATGGCGCCGCAGGGCGGTTCGCACGGCCTCTATTCGACGTCGCCGGCTTACGCGCAGCAGGCCTATGGCCCGGCGCAATATGCGCAGCCCGCTTATCCGCCGGCAACGACGCCGCGCCGCGCGGCGGGCAGCGGCCGCGGCTTCTTCACCTCGCAGCGCAGCGCGCCGGTCTATGCGCAGCCGCAAGTTCGGCCTCAGGTGCAACAGCCTTACGTCGCGCAATATGCGCCGCCTGCCGCCGCGCGTGCTTACGCGGCCGCACCGGCCAATTATCAGCCCGACTACACGCTCGATTCCGGCGACAAG
>JAUSBQ010000129.1 GCA_030651965.1 Pseudolabrys sp.
CGGTTGCGCGACGTCGCCAAGATCGAACTGATCGCCCAGGATTATTCGTCGAACTCCTATCTCAACCGCGATCCTTCCGTGGCGCTGGCGGTGTTTCAGCGGCCCGGCTCGAACGCGCTGACCACCGGCGACGGCATCAAGCGCGCGGTCGAGGCGATGTCCAAGGATTTCCCGCCCGGCCTTAAATACGGAATTCTGTACAATCCGACCGAATTCATCCAGCAGTCGGTCGAAGCCGTCGTCACCACGATCTTCGAGGCGGTGGTGCTGGTGGTGCTGGTGATCGTGCTGTTCCTGCAAACCTGGCGCGCCGCGGTGATCCCGCTGCTGGCGATCCCGATCTCGCTGATCGGCACCTTCTTCGCTATGACCTTGTTCGGCTTTTCACTCAACAATTTGTCGCTGTTCGGTCTGGTGCTGGCGATCGGCATCGTCGTCGATGACGCCATCGTCGTGGTCGAGAACGTCGAGCGCAACATCGCCGCCGGCATGTCGCCGCGCGAGGCATCGAAGCGCACCATGGACGAGGTCGGCACCGCCCTGATCTCGATCGTGCTGGTGTTGTGCGCGGTGTTCGTGCCGACCACCTTCATCACCGGCATTTCCGGCCAGTTCTATCGCCAGTTCGCGCTGACCATCACCAGCGCGACTTTGATCTCGCTGGTCGTGTCGCTGACCTTGTCGCCGGCGATGTGCGCGCTGCTGCTCAAGCCGCACGACAAGAGTCACAAGGATAGCTGGTGGGAAAAGCCGATCCACGGTTTCTTCCGGCTGTTCAACCGCGGCTTCGACGGCTTTGCCCGCGGCTATGGCTGTCTAGTCGGCAAGGTGGTGCGCTATGTGCTGATCATGCTGGTGCTGTATGTCGGCATTCTGGCGTTAGGCCTCAACGAGTTCAGCAAGACGCCGCAGGGCTTCATTCCGCAGATCGACCGCGGCATCCTCATCGTCGCGGCGCAACTGCCGCCGGGCTCGTCGCTGGCGCGTACCGACGCGGTGATGCGCCGCGCCGCCGACCTCGTGCTCGACACGCCCGGCGTGGCGCACGCCATCAACATTGTCGGTTTCTCCGGCGCCAGCTTCTCCAACGCGCCGAACGCCGGCGCGATGTTCGTGGTTCTGGATTCGTTTAACGCGCGCGCCGGCGATCCGAAGAAGACCGCGGCGGCGATCCAGGGCCAGTTGTTCGGCAAGCTCGGCACGATCCAGGACGCCTTCATGGTGGTGGTGCTGCCGCCGCCGGTGTCCGGCATCGGCAATGCCGGCGGCTTCCGCATGATGATCGAAGACCGCGGCGGCGCCGGTCCGTTGGCGCTGCAAGGCGCGGTCGGCGCAATGATGGGCAGGGCGGCGGGGACGCCCGGCCTGCAACAGGTTTTCTCGCTGTTTGAGACCGCGACGCCGCAATTGTTCCTCGATATCGACCGCACCAAGGCGCAACTGCTCGGCATCAACATCGCCGACGTGTTCAGCGCGTTGCAGGTCTATATCGGCTCGTCCTACGTCAACGATTTCAATCTTCTGGGACGAACATTCCGCGTCCAGGCCCAGGCCGGCGCCGAATTCCGGCTCGAGCCGAAGGACGTGCTGTCGCTGCGGGTGCGCAATACTACCGGCGAAACCGTGCCGCTCGGCTCGTTCACGACGGTGCGCGACATTTCCGGTCCATACCGGGTGCCGCGCTACAACCTCTATCCGGCGGCCGAACTCGATGGCAACGCCGCGCCCGGCTACAGCCAGGGCCAGGCGATCCAGATCATGCAGAAGCTCGCGGCCGAGACGCTGCCGGCCGGCTTCTCCTATGAATGGACCACGTTGGCGTTCCAGCAATTGCGCGCCGGCAATACCGCGTTCTTCGCCTTCGGTCTCGGCGTGGTCTTCGTGTTCCTGGTGCTGGCGGCGCAATATGAAAGCCTGACGCTGCCGCTGTCGGTGATCCTGATCGTGCCGATGTGTCTGGTCGCGGCGATCATTGGCGTCATCCTGCGCGGGCAGGACAACAACATCCTGACGCAGGTCGGCTTCATCGTGCTGATCGCACTGGCGTCGAAAAATGCGATTCTGATCGTCGAATTCGCCAAGCAGCTTGAGGACAAGGGCCGCAACCGCTGGGACGCGGCGATCGAGGCGGCGCGGTTGCGGTTGCGGCCGATCATCATGACCTCGCTGGCTTTCGTGCTCGGCGTCGCGCCTCTGGTCTGGGCCAGCGGCGCCGGCGCGGAATTGCGGTCGGCGCTCGGCACCGCGGTGTTTTCCGGTATGATCGGCGTCACCGTGTTCGGCTTGATCTTCACGCCGGTGTTCTACATCGTTGCGCGCTGGCTTGCGGGGCGCTTTGCGCGCAAACCGCATGTGGCGCAGCCGGCGGCGTAGCGGAGCCAGCCACAGGAGCGTGAGCGACAATGGCAGCGATGAAATTCGGATTCGGTCAGGCTCTCACCCGCAAGGAAGACGACCCGCTGTTGCGCGGCGCCGGCCGTTACGTCGCCGACGTGTCGCCGCAAGGCGCGTTGCATGCCGTGGTGCTGCGCTCGACCCATGCCCATGCCAAAATCGCCGTCGCAGATCTCTCCGCCGTCAAGGCGATGAAGGGCGTGCGGCTGGTGCTGACCGGCGCTGATACCGCCGATCTCGGCCCGCTGCCGACGCCCGGCGTGCTCGCCGGCGTCGACATCAAGGTGCCGCACTATCCGATCCTCGCGCGCGACATCGTGCGCCATGTCGGCGACGCCATCGCCTTCGTCGTCGCCGATACGCTGGAGCAGGCGAAGGACGCCGCCGAGGCGATCGCGGTCGACTACCAGCCGCTGCCGCATGTCATCGGCGCCATCGCCGCGCTTGAAGCCGGCGCGCCGCCCGTCTGGCCCGACCGGCCCAACCTTGCGTTTGAAACCACCGCCGGCGACGAGGCCGCGACCAAAAAAGCCTTCGCCAAGGCCGCGCGCACGATCTCGACCACCATCATCAACCAGCGCCTCGTCACCAATTACATGGATACGCGCGGCGTCATCGCCGAATACGACGGCGAGCGCTACACGCTGACGCTCGGCAGCCAGGGCAGCCACATCATCCGCGATATCATCTGCGGCGATGTGCTCAAGCTGCCGCTCGATCGCATGCGCGTCATCACCCCCGATGTCGGCGGCGGTTTCGGCACCAAACTGTTCCCCTATCGCGAATATGCTTTGGCCGCGGTCGCGGCGGAGAAGACGCGCAAGCCGGTGAAGTGGATCTGCGACCGCTCCGAACATTTCCTCGGCGACAGCCACGGCCGCGACAACATCTCGACCGCGACGCTCGCCATCGACGACAAAGGCAAGTTCCTGGCGCTCGACCTCGACATCGTCGCCGACATGGGCGCGTATCTCTCATGCTACGCGCCGTATATTCCGTGGCTCGGCGTCGGCATGGCGACCGGCCCTTACGACATTCCGGCGGCGCATATTCGCCTGCGCGCGGCCTACACCAACACCGTGCCGGTCGATGCCTATCGTGGCGCCGGGCGGCCCGAGGCGTCCTATCTGATCGAGCGCGCGGTCGACACCGTGGCGCGCGAGCTCGGGCTGACGCAGGACGCCATCCGCCGCAAGAACCTGATCAAACAGAAGGCGCTGCCTTACACGACGCCGACCGGCAAGACCTACGACAGCGGCGACTTCGCCGGCACCATGGCGCGCGCGCAGGAAATGGTCGACTGGGACGGCTTCAGGAAGCGCGCCGCGCAGTCGCGCCGCGCCGGCAAATTGCGCGGCATCGGGCTTGCGAGCTATATCGAGGCCTGCGGCTCCAACGGGCCTGAGACCGCGCATGTCACGCTCGACCGCGACGGCGGCGTCACCGTTCTGATCGGTTCGCAGTCGACCGGGCAGGGGCATGCGACGTCCTACGCGCAACTTGTCGCCGAACGTCTCGATCTGCCGCCGGAGCGCGTGCGCGTCATCCAGGGCGACACCGACAGGATCAAGTCCGGCGCCGGCACCGGCGGGTCCAGTTCGATTCCGGTCGGCGGCGTCTCGGTTGACCGCGCCACCAAGACGCTGGCCGAACAGCTCAAGGACCTGGCCGCCGACGCGCTGGAAGCCTCATCGGGCGACCTCGAAATCGCCGACGGCGCCATCAAGGTGGCCGGCACCGACCGCGCCATTTCATTCGCCGATCTGGCTGCGCATCCGAAGGCGACGCCGGAAAAGCTGTCGGCGTCGAAGGATTTTTCCACCGACCTGCCGACCTTCCCGAACGGCACGCATATCGCCGAGATCGAGATCGATCCGGACACCGGCGCGACCGAGATCATCACCTATGTCGTCGTCGACGACTTCGGCGCCACGCTCAATCCGCTGCTGCTTGCTGGGCAGGTGCATGGCGGGCTGGTGCAGGGCAT
>JAUSBQ010000134.1 GCA_030651965.1 Pseudolabrys sp.
GTCGGCCGGTCTTTCTCCCGTATTGGTGGATCGCGTGCTGGCCGTGGTTGCGAAGTTGCAGAAAGCCGGCACGGCGGTGCTGCTGGTCGAACAACTGATCGAGAAGGCCCTCGCGGTCGCGGATCGCGTCTGTGCCATGGCCCAGGGAAAAATTGTTCTCGAGGCTTCGACAGGCGAAGAAGATCTGCCGAGACGTCTGGAGCGCGCCTACTTTGGAACTGAGGCGGCGTGATATCGGCGGGGCGATGGCACTTCCTTGCGGAGGGACGAGGTTACAGTCAGCTATTTTGCTGGGCTGGAAATGAGAGCTAATAAGCCGTAATGAAGGGCAATCGGACCAAATGCGGCGGTTGTTCAGCGCCGAATGGTCTTAATGACCTCGGAAAATGCAGCAAAGACGCTTCAGTATTGCGCCCATGATGGACTGGACCGACCGGCACTGCCGGTTCTTCCATCGGCTGCTGACGCGCCGCGCGCTCTTGTATACCGAGATGCTGACCACGGCTGCGATCCTGCATGGCGACCGCGAACGGCTGCTCGGCTTCGATGCCTCGGAACATCCCGTCGCTCTGCAACTCGGCGGCAGCGACCCCGCCGCGCTCGCGGAGTGCGCCCGCATCGGCGAAGGCTTCGGCTATGACGAGATCAACCTCAATGTCGGCTGTCCGTCCGACCGCGTGCAGGAAGGCCGCTTCGGCGCCTGCCTGATGCTGGAGCCCGCTCTGGTCGGCGACTGCGTCGCCGCCATGAAGGCCACGGTCAAGATTCCCGTTACCGTGAAATGCCGCATCGGCGTCGACGAGCAGGACCCGGAGGAGGTGCTGTTCTCCTTCACCGGCACCGTAAAGGCGGCCGGCAGCGACGCGCTCATTGTGCACGCGCGCAAGGCCTGGCTCAAAGGCCTGTCGCCGCGCGAAAACCGCGAAGTGCCGCCGCTCGATTATGCCATCGTGCATCAGCTCAAAGCCAAGCATCCCGATCTCGCCATCGTGCTCAATGGCGGGATCGCTAGCGTCGAGCAGGCACAAGATCAACTGGGCAATCTCGATGGCGTGATGATGGGCCGCGCCGCCTATCAGGAGCCGTGGCGGTTGCTGGCGGTCGATGCGCTGTTGTTCGGCGAACAACCGGCCTTCGCCACGCCCAAGGAAGCGGCGTTGGCGCTCACGCCTTACATCGAACGCGAAATGGCCAAAGGCGCGCGGCTGAATTCGATCACGCGCCATGTGCTCGGCCTGTTCCGCGCCGTGCCGGGTGCGCGCGCTTTCCGCCGGCATTTGTCGGTCGAGGCGGTCAAGCCGGGTGCGTCGGCGCAGGTCCTCGTCGATGCGCTGGCGCTGATCGTGGATACGCCCGGGGATATCGCCGCCTGATCGATGTCCGGGCCGGCAACTAGCGTCCGTCATGGCTGATGCGCTTGCCCGGCTGTGGACAGGCCGGCGGATATAGAGCAAGTCCACGCGCATGATCCTTGGTTATCCCCTCTCCGAAATTGTCTGGCTCGTTGTATTGATTCTGGCCGGCGGTGTCGTCACCGGCGTTCTGGCCGGCCTGTTCGGCATTGGCGGCGGCGGCATCATCGTGCCGGTGCTGTACGAAGTCTTCGGCGTCCTGCACGTCAGCGACGACGTGCGCATGCAGCTTTGCATCGGCACTTCGTTAGCCATCATCGTGCCGACGACCTTGCGCGCCTACATGCACCATAAGAAGAAAGGCGCGGCGCTGCCCGGCGTCATCCGTGTCTGGGTCGTGCCGGCCGTCACCGGCGTCGTCCTCGGCGCTGTTATCGCCGCATTCGCGCCCAGCGCCGTCTTCAAGATCGCCTTTGTCGGCTTTACCGCCTTCATCAGCGCCAAAATGCTGTTCGCCGGCGACCGCTGGAATTTCAGCGAGACATTGCCCGGCCGCGCTGTGCTGTCGTTTTACGGCTTCACCGTCGGCCTGATGTCGTCGCTGATCGGCGTCAGCGGCGGCGCGATATCCAACGCGGTGCTGACATTATACGGCCAGCCGATGCACCGCGCGGTGGCCACCTCCGCCGGCATCGGCGTGCCGATCACCATTGTCGGCGCGGTCGGCTATGCGATCGCCGGCTGGCCGCATATGGCGCAGTTGCCACCGCTGTCGCTGGGCTTCATCTCGGTGATCGGCTTTGTCCTGATGGCGCCGGTGTCCAGTTTCACCACGGGCTATGGCGTGCGGCTGGCGCACCGGATGCCGCGCCGCAAGCTGGAAATCGCTTTCGGCATCTTCCTGATGCTGGTGGCGCTGCGCTTCCTGGCGACCTTGATTTAGCGCATGATCCCGAAAAGTGGGAACCGGTTTTCGGATAAGATCATGCGCCAATAAACTAAGGCGCGCCGCGCATGCGCAGCCGGTCGCCGCGCACGTCCCAGCCCTCGAGCCGGTTGAGGAAGCTCATGCCGAGTAGGTTGCTCTTGAGCTGGCCGGACTGCGCCACCAAAGCCGGCACCGCGCGCTCGGTCAGCCCGCCGATGACGATGCGGTCGAGCGTCACCGCCGCCGCGCGGGTACGGCCGTTGGCGGTGTCGACATTGACCGTATAGCTCAGCACTTCGATCGGCAGGCCGGCGGCCTTGGCCGCTTCCTGCGTCAGCACCACCGAGCTCGCGCCGGTGTCGAGCACCATCGCCACCTTGGCGCCGTTGATGCGCGCGGTCAGCGCGAAGTCGCCGCCGCGCCCGCGCACCACTTCGGCGCTGTCGCCGCGGCTGGCGACATGGCCGGGCATCACTTCGGCAATCACGCGGTCGGCGACGTCGCGCAGTTCGAAGCGATAGCTGTAGCCGATCACCAGCAGCAGCACGACCACCGCCCAGAACAGCAGCGCCTCCAGCGCCTTCGACAGCCGGTCGCGGAAGGCCACCAGCACCAGGCCGCCGGCGAACAGCGCCAGCGCGCCCTTGATCGTCAGCGCGCCGAGGTCGTGGCGCAGCAGAGTGGCGATGGCGTCCTGGTCATGGCTGGCGATCAGCGCGGCCAGCGACAGCGCAAATCCAATGACGAAGACCCAGGTCAGGCGGCGGGTCACGGCGTCAGCCCGCCGCTTTGGCGGGCACGTAGAGCCCCGCGGCGGCCATGCGGGCCGGCAGTTCGGCCATCACCTGCGCCCGTAGCGCGGGCGCGAGCGTGCTCCAGGCCGCCACCTCATCGATCGTGCGGCCACAGCCCAGGCACAGCCCGGTGCGCGGGTCGATCGTGCAGGTATTGATGCAAGGGCTCTGGATCATTGCCGCTGGATGTTGCCGGTCGCGAAACGCGCCGATTCACTTGCGAACATAGGTCGCGCGGCGGCGAACGCAATCGGGACTTGTTCATTTGCGCATGATCTTGTCCGAAAACCGGTTCCCACTTTTCGGGATCATGCGCGGGTCTATGTCCCCGCCCGGAATAGCGGCCGGCGGCTGAGGCGGCGACGTTCCTCGTTGCTGAGGATCGGCTCGCCCGGCGGCGTGATAGGCGGCGCGTGCTCCGTCATCGGCGCCATGGCGGCGACGACGCGCTCCGGCGGGAAGGTGACGATCACCTCGGTGCCGATGCGCAGCTTGGATTTCAGCGTGAAGGTGCCGCCATGCAGGTCGACCAGGCTCTTGGCGATCGGCAGGCCGAGGCCGGCGCCCTGTTCGGCCGACTTGATCGAATTCGACCCTTGCCCGAACGAGGCCAGCACCACCGGGATTTCCTCTTCCGGAATGCCGGCGCCGGTGTCCTTGACGCTCATGTACTGGCCGCCCGACGCGGTCCAGCCGACCTTCAACCAGATCTCGCCGCCTTGCGGCGTGAACTTGATCGAGTTCGACAGCAGATTGAGCGCGATCTGGCGCAGCGCGCGCTCGTCGGCCCACAGCCGCGGCAGTTCCGGCTCGTAGACCTCGTGCATGGTGATGCCGCGGGCGGTGGCGCGCAGCTTCAGGAGATGATGGCAATCCTCGGCGATGCCGACCAGCGACACCGACTCCTCGTTGAGTTCGTAGCGTCCCGCCTCGATGCGCGACAGATCGAGAATTTCGTTGATCAGCCCCAGCAGATGCACGCCCGAGGTATGAATGTCGCCGGAATATTCCTTGTAGGCGGCGATCGTATGCTCGCCGAATACTTCGGTCTTCATTACTTCGGAAAAGCCGAGAATGGCGTTGAGCGGCGTGCGCAGTTCGTGGCTCATCTGCGCCAGGAAGCGCGACTTGGAGATGTTGGCGGCCTCGGCGCGCTGGCGTGCTTCGTCCGAAATCATCTTGGCCTGTTCGAGTTCGCCGATCAGCGCGTCCTTCTCGGCGCGCGCCTCCAAGGTCGCCAGCGTCGTCGAATAGAGCCGGTAGGCCAGCACGGCGAAGTAGCCCTGCGCGGTCAGCGCCATGATGGCGAGGATGTAGTCGCGCAACGTGCCTTGCAGCGCGAAGTTGAGCGCGATGGCCGCGGTGACCGGGAAGGTCGCGGCGAAAGCCGCGATCGGCAGGCTCGAGGCCAGCATGCTCGACACCGCGACCACCAGCAGCATGACGAACAGCATGAAGGTGCCGGAGGACTCGTCGGTGCCGGCCGGATTGATCAGGATGAACATCCAGGCCAGGCCGTAGAACAGATCGAGCAGAATGAAGCGCAGCCGCCAGGCGCGCGCGTCGACCGAAGCCATCGGCAGTTCGAGGAACTGGCGGCACTTGGTGACGATGACGGCGTGAATGACCAGCACCGAAGCGGTCCAAGCGCCGGCGGCGACCGCGCCGCTCCACAGGCTAGACAGGAAACCGACGGTCGCGACCAGCAGCAGAATGACCAGCGATGCCGACAGGCGATTCTGCGCGTATTGCCGCAACAGCTCGTAGTCGAACACCGGCCGCGTGCCCGAGGTCGAGGTCAGGCGGTCGCGCGCATCGCGCACGTGCTGTTTGGCCAGGCGCCGCTTCACCGGCGAAGTTTCCGGCGGCAGCGCGGAGAGGTCGGGTTGTTCGCCAGGGATCATGAAATGGAACGCTACTGCACAGGGATACCGGGTCGCAAAGTCGCGCAAATTCCTTAAGACCGTGCTTAAGTTGACCGCGGGTGAAGGCGGCTTTCGCGGCGCGGTTAATGGCGATTAACCATTCCTTTGACAGGGAATTTGCGCTGTGGTCGGTTGCGCGCGGAAAAACATGGGGTGGGACGCTAAAATGAAGCTGTACGACACCAAGACCGCGCCGAACCCGCGGCGTACCCGCATCTTTCTGGCGGAAAAGGGCATTTCGGTGCCGACCGAGCAGGTCGACATGACCGCCTTCCAGCACCGGTCCCCCGAATATACCGCGATCAACCCGTTCCAGCGCATGCCGGCCTTGGTGCTCGACGACGGCACGGTGATTACCGAGTCGATGGCGATCTGCCGCTATTTCGAGGCGCTGCAACCGGAGCCGGCTTTGTTCGGGCAGGGCGCCAGGGAGATCGGGCTCGTCGAGATGTGGAATAGGCGCGCCGAGATCAATTTCTTCGCCAATGTCGCGGCGGTGTTTCGCCATCTGCATCCGGCGATGAAGGACTACGAAATTCCGCAGGTGCCGGCCTATGCCGAGGCGATGCGGCCGAAGGCGATCTGGTTTCTCGAATTGATCGACAAGGAATTGGGCTCACGCGAATTCATCGCCGGCGAGCGCTATTCGGTCGCCGACATTACGACCATGGTCGCGGTCGACTTCATGAAGCCGTCGCGCATCGCCATGCCGGAAGGGCTGACGAACGTGAAACGCTGGCACGCGGCGGTCGCGGCGCGGCCGAGTAGCAAGGCTTAACTTGTAGCCCGGGTGGAGCGAAGCGAAACCCGGGGCAGCATCGGAACCCTTCCCGGATTACGCTTCGCTCCATCCGGGCTACAAGCTTTCGTAGTATGAGGCGATCAATCCAAATTCCGTTCGTGCCCGCGAAAGCGGGAATCCAGTTCTTTGGCTAAGGACTGGGTCCCCGCTCATAGGCGTTCTGAAAGAACGCCGTTCTTCGAACGGCTATGCGCGGGGACGAACGGAAGTCAAAACGCGAAATGCAATTGCGAGTCAGTCAATCATGCACCTCACCATCATCGGCTGCGGCGATGCCTTCGGCTCCGGCGGCCGCTTCAACACCTGCTTCCTCCTTGAAACCGCCAAGGCGACTTTGCTGGTCGATTGCGGCGCCTCCAGCATGTCGGCGTTGAACGCGCGGCAAATCGACACCAACCGTATCGACGGCATCGTGCTGTCGCATCTGCACGGCGATCATTTCGGCGGCCTGCCGTTTCTGCTGCTGCACGCGCAGTTTCTGGCGCGCCGCGACAAGCCTTTGCTCATTGCCGGCCCGCCGGGCACGCGCGAGCGGCTCGATACGCTGCTGGAAGCGTGTTTTCCGAAGGCCAAGACAGGTATTCCCTGGCGCTTCAAATGGGACGTGCAGGAAATTCCTGTTGCCCTGCCGTCCGATGTGCTGGGACACACGCTCGTCACGGCGGAAGTGATCCACCAGTCCGGCGCGCCGTCGACCGCGCTGCGGCTGTCCGACGGCGAAAAGACCTTCGCCTATTCCGGCGACACCGAATGGACCGACGCGCTGCTCGCTATCGCGCGCGACGCCGATCTGTTCATCTGCGAATGCTATGCCTATGCCGGCTCGAAGATGACCGGCCATCTGAGCTGGGAAATCCTGCAACCGCGCCTCGGCGACCTGGCCGCGAAGCAAACCATGCTGACGCACATGAACCCGACGATGCTGGCCAAGACCGACGAGGCGAG
>JAUSBQ010000169.1 GCA_030651965.1 Pseudolabrys sp.
ATTGATCAAGCCCTGATAAATAGCCTCGTGACATTCCATCCGTCGCTGATCGAAAGTAGCGCCGGCAGATTGATGTGGATTGAAGACTATCATCCGGCGCAATCGACATGCGCCTATTCTTGTGAATTCGTTCCGCCCGAACGCGCAAATAACGACCCGCGATTTGAGCGTTACAAATCCGATCTTCTATATTTATTTTCGAAGTATTCGTCCGGGAAATTGCGCACTCCAGTGTTAAGCAGTTAGCGCCGGAAGCCAGCGTGAACAGCCCGTCGATCCTGAGCGTGATTGTTGGTCAGGCCACAATAATTCTGGTGGCGTGTTCGGTTCTGCTTGGCCTTATGCGCGATCTCTATGAAGATAAAAAGCCGCAGACTGATACTCCAAACCACAAGCGAACCACCATCGCGCCGCTATTGGAGTCGCAAGCGGCAGCAAGGCTTAGGTGGGCTCTGCGATGGTTCTCAACCCTTCTCGGTATGTTTTATGTTTTCATAGCGATCGGAGTCGTGTTGGTGCAGGTCTCCGGAATTGGACTTAACGATGGAAAGGCGGTGTTCTTTCAGGCATCTTTCCCGGTCAAGAAAATCGACATAGCTTTCAATCTGCAGGACATCTACGAATTTTCCGTGACGGGCCATTTCATTATAGTTGTAACTGTCTCTCTTATTGTGGCCTGCATGGTCAGGGTTCGTCACTCAGAAGCCAACAGTAGATGGCGCAATCTCATGCACGATAGCTCCACCTGAACTGCATGCCGATTTATTGGCGTAGACCGGTATTTGTAGCACACTCTCCACGATTCTCGTGGAGCTCCCTATGGACATTTTCGATGCGGTCGCCTCGCGCTATTCGTGCCGGGCTTTCTTGCCGACGCCCGTTCCTGAAGCGACGGTGCGCGATATCGTCGAGCGGGCGGCGCGCGCGCCGTCGGCCGGCAATCTGCAACCCTGGCGCATTTACGCGATCGCCGGCAAGCGGCTGGAAGCCTTGAGGGCGCAGCTGCGGCCGCGCATGGCGGCCGAACTGCCGCGAGGCGAGGGCGGCGACTATCAGATTTTTATGCGGCCATTGGCCGAGCCGTACAGTTCGCGCGCTTTCACCGTTGGTGAGTTGCTGTATCGATCGATCGACGTGCCGCGCGAGGACAAGCCGGCGCGGTACCGGCAATATGCGCGCAACTATGAATTCTTCGGCGCGCCGGCGGCACTGTTCCTGGCCCGCGACAAAAGCCACGGCGCGGCGCAGTGGGCCGACATCGGCGGTTATCTGCAAACCGTGGCGCTGCTGGCGCGCGGTCACGGCCTGCACACCTGTCCGCAGCAGGCCTGGGTGTCGTTTCACCGAACGGTGCGCTCCTTCCTCGATCTGCCCGATCACCTGATGATCTATTCCGGCATGGCCCTCGGTTATGAGGACAGCCAAGCCCCCATCAATGGCTGGCGCTCCCCGCGCGCGGCCCTCGACGATTTCGCGTCGTTCGATGGGTTTGAGAGCTGAACCCGAGGGACAAAGTTCCCCGTTCAGCCCGCGTTCACCGGCGCGCGTGTAGCTAGGCTCCATGCCGGTTCCCCGCATCATCAACGTCGCGTTTCTACTGGGACTGTTGGTCCTATCCAGCCTGGCCTTTTCCAGCGCGATCCTGCCCGGCGCGGCGGCCCAGGGCCTGGCCGGCGCGCCGGTGGCGCGCGCCTGCCTGAACCGTGCCGAACAGCGCGCCGCGGTCACCGACCGGAAGGCGGTGCCGCTGGCCGCCGCCATCAAATCGCTGCGCGAGCGCGGCCAGCGCGGCGAATTTGTCCGGGCCGAGCTTTGTACCCGTGGCGACAGGCTGGTCTATGTGCTGACTCTGCTGGCGCGCAGTGGCAAGGTGACCCGTGCGACGGTTGACGCCGCCAATGGCGAGCCTATGACCGATCAATAGGCCGATACGCCGGCCGCGCCGTTTTTTTGGAGTTCATCACTTGCGCCTCCTCGTTGTCGAGGACGACCCCGACCTCAACCGCCAGCTCACCACCGCGCTGACCGACGCCGGCTACGTGGTCGACCGCGCTTTCGACGGCGAGGAAGGCCATCACCTCGGCGATACCGAGCCTTATGACGCCGTGATCCTCGATATCGGCCTGCCGAAGATGGACGGCATTTCGGTGCTGGAGTCGTGGCGGCGCAACGGCCGCATCATGCCGGTGCTGATGCTCACCGCGCGCGACCGCTGGAGCGACAAGGTGCAGGGCTTCGATGCCGGCGCCGACGATTATGTCGCCAAGCCGTTTCACCTCGAGGAAGTGCTGGCGCGTCTGCGCGCGCTGCTGCGCCGCTCGGTCGGCCACGCCAAGAGCGAATTCGTCTGCGGGCCGGTGCGGCTCGACTCGCGCACCGGGCGCGTCTCGGTCGACGGCAATCCGGTCAAGCTGACCAGCCACGAATACCGGCTGCTCGCCTATCTGATGCATCATAACGGCCGCGTCGTGTCGCGCACCGAACTGGTCGAGCACCTGTACGACCAGGACTTCGATCGCGACTCGAACACCATCGAGGTGTTCGTCGGCCGGGTCCGCAAGAAGCTCGGCATCGACATCATCCAGACCGTGCGTGGCCTGGGCTATATGCTCACGCCGCCGGGAACCTGACGCGCATGATTCAGATCATGCGCCAAGGAAAGTGATTCCATGCGCGCCAATTCCCTCGCGCTGCGCCTGTTCGTTTCCGCCACGGCCTGGACGGTGGTTATCCTTCTGATCACCGGCGTCGTGCTGTCGTCGCTTTATCGTGAGGCGGTTGAGCGCGCCTTCGACCGCAGGTTAGGGGTCTATCTGCGCACTTTGGTGGCGGATGTCGCCTCGCCCGATGAGACGGGTGACAAGACGCCGCCGGCGCTCGGCGAGCCTTTGTTCGAACTGCCGCTGTCGGGCTGGTACTGGCAGGTGACGCGCGCCGACGCAGGCAGAAGTGACGTGCGGGCGTCGCGTTCGTTGTGGGATGGCGGTCTGCCGCGCCTGCAGGACCTCGGCATCGCCGCCGGCCCCGACGGTTCGCGCCAGGGCTACGCGACCGGGCCGGAGGATCAAAGGCTGCGGCTGGTCGAACGCAATATCGACCTCGGCGACGAAGGCCAGTTCCTGGTGGTGGTCGCGGGCGATGCCGCCGAAATCAAGGACGAGACGCGCTCGTTCGACCAGGCGCTGATGTTGACCTTTGCGATCCTGGCCGCGGTGCTGCTGGTCACCACCATGTTCCAGGTGCGTTTCGGCCTGGCGCCGCTCAAGCGGATCACCGGCAGTCTCGCCGCCATCCGCTCCGGCACCGCCGAGCGCCTCGCCGGAAAATTTCCCGAAGAGATCGCGCCGCTGGCGCGCGAGACCAATGCCCTGATCGACGCCAATAAGGAAATCGTCGAGCGCGCGCGCACCCATGTCGGCAATCTGGCGCATGCCTTGAAGACGCCGCTGTCGGTGATGGTGAACGAGGCGAATGCGCGCGGCGGCGATCCGCTGGCGTTGAAGGTGCTGGAGCAGGCGGCCATCATGCGCGATCAGGTGACGCGCCATCTCGAGCGCGCGCGGCTGGCGGCGCGCCTGACCGTGATCGGCACTGTGACCGATGTCACGCCGGTGGTCACCGCGCTGGCGCGCACCATGGAGAAGATTCACCGCGACCGCGATATCGTCATCGAGGTGCGCGGCGGCGAGGCGGCGCGCTTTCGTGGCGAGCGCGCCGACCTCGAGGAGATGGTCGGCAATCTGGTCGACAATGCCTGCAAGTGGGCGACGTCGCGCGTCACCATCGAGGTTCTGCGCGAGCGGCGCGAGGCTATGAGCGAAGATCAGGTGGTGCGTATTATCGTCGACGACGACGGCCGCGGCCTGTCGGCCTCGGAGCGCGAGCAAGCCGGACGGCGCGGCCGCAGGTTGGACGAGACCAAGCCGGGCTCGGGGCTGGGGCTGTCGATCGTGGTTGAGCTTGCCGGGCTTTATGGCGGCGACCTGAAGCTCGGCACCGCGCCGCTCGGCGGCCTG
Organism: Pseudolabrys sp.; assembly: GCA_030651965.1. Taxonomy (GTDB): domain Bacteria; phylum Pseudomonadota; class Alphaproteobacteria; order Rhizobiales; family Xanthobacteraceae; genus Pseudolabrys. Next base: position 4,017 of record JAUSBQ010000169.1, read on the forward strand.
CGCGCCGAACTGGTGCTGCCGGCGGGGTGAGGGCGGTGACGCGAGCGCTTGCCGGACTTTTGCCCTAATCCTCCCGTCTCGATAGACTTCTTGTTCCGCCACATGGCGGGTTCGCTCATTCAACGGGTCGATTTTCCGGGGGTCTCAATGTCCGCTTTGAAGTATGTCGCCATCGCCGCGATGGGTCTGTCGCTTGCCGCCTGCGCCGGCAACCCGGACGGCTCGGGCCCCGGCCCGCGCGAGAACACCGGCACCTTGTTGGGGGCCGGCACAGGCGCGCTGCTCGGCGCGGCGGTCGCGGGCGGCGGCACCGGCGATCGGCTGGCGGGCGCTGCCATCGGCGGTCTGCTCGGCGGCCTGATCGGCAACCGGATCGGCGCCTCGCTCGACGATGAGGACAAGCGCCGCGCCTATATGGCGCAGATGGATGCGCTCGAGCGCGGCCCGTCCGGCACCGCGGTGTCGTGGAAAAACCCCGATTCCGGGCGCTATGGCACCATCGTGCCGGGTCCGTCCTACGTCCAGGCTGGCAATAACTGCCGGTCGTTCACGCACACGATCTATATCGACGGCCGGCCGCAGACCGCGCGCGGCACCGCCTGCCGCAACCCCGACGGCACCTGGACGCCGGTCGGCTAATTCTTCGCGGCATCCTTAATAAGTTCTTAAGTCAGCCTGCGGTATCAATTTCCCGTGTAGTTTCAAACGCGGGTAGAGCCGGCGATGGCGGGCGCCGATACGATTGAACGGCTTCAACTGTTCTTGCGCGAATTATCGCCGCAAGCGCAAGGGATGTTGATTGCCGAATTCGAGCGCACTTTGCTGCGTGGCGAAGAACTCGGCGCCGCCGATCTCGTCCTGCAGGAATTGCGCCGCATTGCCCGCGAGGCGCGCGACGGCGCGCCGCGCATCGGCCACAGCGCCCGGCTGTTCTTCAAACCGCTGGAGCCCTTCCTCGTCGACGATCTCGGCCAGCACCGCCATCTCGGCCGCATCTCACGCTCGTCGCTCGATACGCTGTGGACCTGGATCAGCCGCGACGTTCTTCCCGAGGATGCGCGGGCGGTCGACGATATCGTCAATGCCGCGATGCTCGAAGGCGACGACGCCAAGGCGCAGCACTTCGTGCGCGCCTTTCAGGACCGCGTCGCGATTGCGTTGACCGATCAGTTGCGCAACGCCGAGACCGACGACAAGATGCGCCGCCGTATGCTGGCGCAGATCGGCACCCAGCGCGCCAGCGAAGATGCCGCCACCTTGAAATGCGTGCTCAATGCCCGCGACGGTCTGAGCGCGATGGCCGCCCGCCTGCCGTTGCAGGTCGGCAATCTGTCCGCCAAGCAGCTCGACGAATGCAAGGCGCTGATCGAGAAGACCTCGCCGCCGACCAGCGACGTGTTTCTCTATTCGCTGCTGACGGTGATGCACCGGCTGGCGGCGCCGTGGCAATTGATCCGCCTTGGCGTCAAGGCGGCCGGCAGCGACACCGCCGCGCGCGTCGCCGAGACGCCGTATGGCGTTTCGGTCACCATCGTGCTGTCCGAACTCGAGCGCCAAGTTGGCGAACTGCGCGACGATCTGCGCAGCGGCCGCGGCGTGGCGGTGGGCGCGCTGCTCAAGACCATTCACGATTCCGCGCGCGGACTGCGCACCGAACTCAACATGCCGATGGATTCGAGCTGGGGCCGGGCATTGTCCGGGCTGCGCAGCCAGATCGGGGACATGCTGCGGCTGGAAATCGACTCGATGCCGGGCCGGGTGCGGCGTCTGCTCAAGCCGCGCGCCAACGGCGAAATCCGCCCGAACAGCACGCTCGATCCGGCCGAAGCGGCCGAGACCGAAGCGCTCGTCGCCTTTGTCGGTACTTGCCGCCATTTCGCCGGCGAACTGGCGATCAACGAGATGACGCAGCGGACCTTCTCGGAACTTCAGCAGTACCTCGACAGTGCCACGCGGGGCCTGCTCGAGGCCTTGCGCGGGACGACGCCGAACGAGCGCAGCTTCCGCCAGTCACAGGTGGATACCGCGGTGCGGCTATGCGCCACGGTGTTCGGCCGCGACTATGCCGCCCAGCTCGGCAAAGCCGCCGAAGTTGCCGCCGCCGCCGACCGCAAGGCGGCCAAGGGCTAACCTTGGCCTAAAAGCCGGCACGGGCGCTTTTTCCCTTAGCTTCCAGTTATTTGATCTTGCTCATTGCCGCCATGATTGCGGCCGATGTATCCCATGCCGGCTGTTGTCTCGAACGCCGCTAAAGTGGATACATTCGCCGCATGACTCTCTGGCTTGCCTTTGCGCTGATGACGGCGGCGGCGATTTTCGCCGTCTTGTGGCCGCTTGGCCGGCGTCAGGCCGCGCCCGGCGGCAGCGACATCGCCGTCTATCGCGACCAGCTCGACGAAATTGCCCGCGACCGCGCCACCGGCCTGATCGGCGAAGCCGAGGCCGAGGCGGCCAAGGTCGAGGTGTCGCGCCGGCTGATCGCCGCCGCCGATACCGCAGCGGCGGAGACGACGGCAGCCGATCGCTCGCCGCTGTGGTGGCGGCGCGGGACCGCGCTCGGCGCGCTGTTGCTACTGCCGGTCGGCGCGGCCGCGCTCTATCTCGCAATTGGCTCGCCTCAGGTGCCGGGGCAGCCTTTGGCCGAACGCGTGCGCGCGGCGCAACAAGACCGTTCGATCCAAAGTCTGATCAGCCAGGTCGAAGCCCACCTCGAACGAAATCCCGACGATGCGCGCGGCTACGAAGTGATCGGGCCGGTCTATCTGCGGCTCGGCCGTTTTGCCGACGCGGTGAATGCGCGGCGCAAGCTACTGGCGCTTTCCGGGGAAACCGCCGAGCGGCAATCCGATCTCGGCGAAGCGCTGGCGGCGGCCAGCAACGGCGTCATTACCGTCGAGGCCAAGGCCGCGTTCGAGCGCGCGCTGACGCTCGATCCGGCCGACTTGAGAGCCAAGTATTACACCGGCATCGCCGCCGAACAGGA
>JAUSBQ010000176.1 GCA_030651965.1 Pseudolabrys sp.
CGGTTCTGCCAGGGCGCGGCCCAGTAAGCGCGCACGTAAACGCCGGGCTCATTGTCGTAGACCAGCAGTTGCGGCGCACGCACGCCGCCGGCGGAATAACCGCCGCCAAAATCGGCAGCGCCCGCCGCATTGACTCCAGCGACTGTAGCGACCGCGAAAATTGCACTGGCACACAGGGCACGCATTCGAAACTCCGGACCTTAGTTCGACTGCATTTTATACGAAAGCTTTACCCCGCCGCGTTCTATCGCCGGGTAACATTAATTGCGCTTGCGATCCGATAAGCGATGCAACAGACGGCCTCGTCGATTGCGGTCGCATCGCAAAGCGATGCGTTCGCCCGCGCTGTTAAAGTTAACTGCCCGCGTTCCACGCAACGACCACGCGCCAATGCAACGATGGCTTGAGCGCCCGCCCCGTTCGGCGCGAACATGTTCGACCGCGTCGGCGACATCGTCGGTGTGCTGCCAGGCGCCGCCTCGATCGGCTTCGCCGCCGAACGAAGCGCGGCCATGCTGGGGGAGCGGTTCCCTACCCCCGCCCGGGCCGCCCGCGCTCAATTCACTTGTGTACAAACAATAAAGCGCCCGGCACCAGTGCGGGGCGTTTTATTATGAAAAATCAGTCTGGAAGCCCGGGGGGACGATGGTGCCGGATGAGAGGATTGAACTCCCGACCTTCGGTTTACAAAACCGCTGCTCTACCGCTGAGCTAATCCGGCCCCGGGCAGAGAGCTATCAGCGCCGCCGCGTGGCGACAAGTCGCCCGTGGCGGGGCCGCGCAGCCCAAAAATAACTCAAAAGTCGCAATGCCGGAGGCATACGGGACCTTGCACCGATCTTAGATTGTGCCAAACTGGCAGCGTTACTCGCAATACCTCGGAGATCTAGCATGCCTCAGGGCACCGTAAAGTGGTTCAATCCGACGAAGGGCTATGGCTTCATCCAGCCCCAAGAAGGCGGGAAGGATGTGTTCGTCCACATCTCGGCGGTCGAACGCGCCGGACTTAGCACGCTGAACGAAGGTCAGACCGTTCAGTTCGAACTCGTCGAAAACCGCGGCAAAACATCCGCGGAGAACCTCAAGGTTAAGTAACCTCGTCGCCCGAGGCTGCTTTCGACCGCTTTGTCTGAAACAGGTAGCCGCCGAGCCCGCGCTCGGCGGTCTTTGATGCTTTTTGATGAGCGGCCCAACAGGCGCGACGTATTTTTCCGCGCCCTGCCCGCACGAGCCATTTTCCCCACGCGAGAGTCTGAACCTGGCTCGTTACGCTAGCGCGTCAGCTTTTCCATTTCCGGAAACGGTTCCAGCGCCGAGTCCTTGCACAGGGCCTTCACTTCCAGCGCGTTATCGAAGAACCGGTCCAGTCTGGCCGACACGAAAGTCGCGGCGCCGTCCTTCGGCGCGCCATAGGTGCCGTTGTCCTTGCGCTCCGTGTACCGCACGCAGGCGACGAACCGCTCGCCCTTGCCCACCGACTTGCGCACCGGCCGCGACACCGCCGCGCCGCGAATGCGCGTCGGATCGTTCAGATAGGTGCGCATGAAGGCCAGCAGGTCGCGCTTGTAGGCGTCCGGATAGACGTTCTCCGCTTCCCAGCGCGCCTTCAGCTCCGCCGCCGTCGGGCCGACATCGCTGGCGCAGCCGCTCAGAGACATAATTAAGATCGAAACCGCCGCAAACGGTAAAAATCGCACCCGCATGTCTCTTACAACCTCAAGGCCGTTCCGAATAATATAGGCGGCGCGGTGTTGAACCCGGCAAGCCCGCGACGCGCACGAACAGTATATCAAGGCAAATGACTACGCACGTCTCCCGCCGCACGTTCCTGACCGCCTCCGCGCTGGCCGCCGGCGCGGCGGTGCTGCCGCGTGCGAGCCTTGCCGCCGCGCCGCTGAGCGGCACGCAAGGGCCCGGCGTCTATCGCTACAAACTCGGCGCCTTCGAACTGACCGCGCTTTACGACGGCACCTGGTTTCTGCCGATCGACGGCAAGTTCGTCACCAATGCCAGCGGCGCCGCGGTCAACGAGGCGCTCGCCGCCGCTTTCCTGCCGCCGGACATCATGCCGATCTCGATCACGGCGCTGCTGGTCAACACCGGCAGCAAACTGGTGCTGATCGACACCGGCACCGCCGGACAGATCACCGACACCGCCGGCTTCCTCAATGGCAATCTCGCCGCCGCGGGCATCAGGCCCGCCGACATCGACATCGTGCTGATCTCGCACTTTCATCCCGATCACATAAACGGCCTGCGGACCAAGGATGGCGACAAGGTTTTTCCGAACGCGCAGATCGTCGTGCCCGAACCGGAATGGACCTTCTGGATGGACGACGGCAATCAGAGCCGCGCCACAGGTTCCGTGTTCGGATATTTCCGCAATGCCTGGCGCATCTTCGCCGACATCGCCAGGGAGGTGCACAGGTTCACGCCCGGCGCCGAGATCGTGCCCGGCATCGTCTCGCTGCCTGCCTATGGCCATACGCCCGGGCACACCGCGTTCTCGGTCCAGTCAGGCAACGAGTCGATGCTGGTGATGGGCGACACCGTGCGCAACCCCGAACTGTTCGCCCGCCACCCCGACTGGCAGCCGATCTTCGACATCGACGGCGCGCTCGCCGTCACGACGCGCCGGCGCATGCTCGACCGCGCCGCGGCCGACCGCATGCTGGTCGGCGCCTATCATTTTCCGTTTCCGGCCTGCGGCCACATGATCAAGACCGCCACCGGCTATGAGCTGGTGCCGTCGATGTGGCGGCCGCTCTAGCGATATCGGGCGCCGGCGACATGCCGGCACCCGATGCGCTCATCAGTTACTGGTGTATTTGATACCGCCGAACACACCCATGCCGGGCTGCAACCAGCCGACTGGATTTTCGTATTGCTTGTCGAACAGATTGTCGACGCGCCCGAACACGGTGACGTTCGGATTGACCACATAGTTGGCGGCGAGATTGACGACGGTGTAGCCCG
>JAUSBQ010000177.1 GCA_030651965.1 Pseudolabrys sp.
GCCTGTGGCCTTCGACGCCAGCGCCGACGAGCGCGATACGCGCGGATTCATTTCGATGACGATGAGCCGGCCATCGACCGGATTGACGGCGAACTGCACGTTCGAGCCGCCGGTCTCGACGCCGATTTCGCGCAGCACCGCCAGCGAGGCGTCGCGCATCATCTGGTATTCTTTATCGGTCAAGGTCAAAGCAGGGGCGACCGTCATCGAGTCGCCGGTATGCACGCCCATCGGATCGATATTCTCGATCGAGCAGAGGATGATGCAGTTGTCTTTCTTGTCGCGCACCACCTCCATCTCGTACTCTTTCCAGCCGAGCACGGATTCCTCGATCAGCACTTCGTCGGTCGGCGAGGCGTCGATGCCGCCCTCGACGATGTCGATGAATTCCGCCTTGTTGTAGGCGATGCCGCCGCCGGTGCCGCCCATGGTGAAGGACGGGCGGATGATCGCGGGCAGGCCAATGTCTTCCAGCGCTGCCAGCGCCTGCGACAACGTCTTGACGTGATGCGAGCGCGGCGTCTCCAGACCGATCTTGGTCATGGCGTTGCGGAACAGCTCGCGGTCTTCCGCCTTGTCGATGGCCTCGGCGGTGGCGCCGATCATCTGCACGTCGTATTTCTCGAGCGTGCCCATCTTCTTGAGCGACAGCGCGCAGTTCAGCGCGGTCTGGCCGCCCATGGTCGGCAGCAGCGCGAAGCCGCCGGGAATTTTGTGGCGTTCTTTCTCGATGATCTTGGTGACGATTTCGGGGGTGATCGGCTCGATATAGGTCGCGTCGGCGAGATCGGGGTCGGTCATGATCGTCGCCGGGTTCGAATTGACCAGGACGACCCGGTAGCCTTCTTCCTTCAGCGCCTTGCAGGCTTGCGTGCCGGAATAATCGAATTCGCAGGCCTGGCCGATAACGATCGGGCCGGCGCCGATGATCATGACGGTCGAAATGTCGGTGCGTTTGGGCATTGGACTCCGGAATTCGCGCAAAAAAAGGGCGCGCTTACGCGCGCTCCCCCGGACCGCGACGAGGACGTTAACCCCGCGCGCGAGCGGTGCTTAGACCATTATCGCCGGGGTGGGAAGGGTCGGGGACCTTCTTGTCACAGCAACTTGCCCGGTGGTGCTGAAACTTTGCCTTGCCGGCGCTGTTATTCGCCTATGGGCTTAATAAATGGGGCTTTTCGTGCATTCCGGCGCAGCAACAAACCGGCTCTTCTGAGCGGGCTGGCGCTAGTCGCCACCTATGCCGCGGCCCGCGCGCTGGAGACAGGCGGCGAGGCCCCAGCGGCCGCGGCCGCGCCGGCCGCCGCGCAGCGGCGTGGCTGGTCGTTCTGGAAACATGTTCTTTACCGTACCTATGAACAGATCAATGACGACCGCCTGCTGGCGCTCGCCGCCGGCGTGGTATTCTACGGTCTGCTCGCCATCTTTCCGGCGATCACCGCGCTGGTATCGAGCTACGCGCTGTTCGCCAAGGCGTCGACCATCAACAACCATCTGGCGTCGGTATCGAGTCTGATGCCGCAAGGCGCCTATTCGATCGTCGACGAACAGGTCACCCGCATTGTCACCAGCACGACCGGCAAGCTCGGGCTTGGCTTCCTCGGCGGTCTTGCCCTGGCGCTGTGGAGCGCCAATGCCGGCGTCAAGGCGATCATCGACGCGCTCAACATCGCCTATGGCGTCAAGGAACGGCGTTCCTTCATCCGGCTCAATCTGGTGTCGCTGGCTTTCACCGTCGGCGCGCTGGTCGCCTTGCTGCTGGCCTTGGCCGCCATCGTCGTGCTGCCGGTGATCCTGTCTTATCTGCCGCTGTACGGCCATGAGGCCGTCATCACCACCTGGCTGCGCTGGCCGGCATTGTTGCTGCTGGCGATGCTCGGCCTCGCCGTGCTGTTTCGCTACGGCCCGAACCGCCGGCAGGCGCGCTGGCAATTCGCCAGCGTCGGCGCGATCTTTGCCGCGTTCGCCTGGATCGCCGGTTCGGCGATGCTGTCCTGGTATCTCGGCAGCTTCGCCGATTACGACGCGACCTATGGTTCGCTCGGCGCCGGCATCGGCCTGATGATGTGGTTATGGATGACGGCGATCGTCGTCCTGGTCGGCGCCGAACTCAATTCCGAAATCGAAGCGGCTCAGCAGCCCGTCCCGCGCGCCAAGGAAGACGGTATCGGCAGCGGATAGGCGCGAGGCTTACATCGCCTTCTGCTTATGCCCGCATTCCTTGCAGTGGTATTCGACGCGGGTCTGGCCGTGCGCGGCGGTCACCTTGTTGACCGCGCCGCATTTGCCGCACTTGGTTTCGATGCGGGTGTCGCCCTGCTTGATCGAAACGGTCTTTTTCGCCATCGCTTCGCGGATCAACCGCTCGGCTTCTTCGCGCATTTCCTGTTTCGACATTGCCCGCCTGCTGCCCCATTTCCCGGGCGGTTCTTACTATCTTACGCTGCGGCGTGTCTATGCTGCCGGGCGGGAAAGTAGTCCGGTCTTGCAGGGCCTGGATTTAAGGGGATTTGGAGGCCCGGCCTGGAATTGAACCAGGCTGGAAAACCTTGCGGGGTTCTCTGCGTACGCGCTCCGCCACCGGGCCGAGGGCAGGATTAGGCTACCGGCGTTGACGGAACGTTACTGCGGCAAAATGTGACAGCCGGTCTGGCGACGCGGTTAATGCCGGCTTACCGATCTTACGGAAGCTTCGCTAGAAACGTCATGCGGCGCTGGTTGTGGCCGATATTGTGCCCGGCGCGCACCGGCGCAAAGCCCGCCGCGCGCAGTCTGGCCAGCATCTCGGCCTCGTCGTAGTGCGACAGGCCGTGGCTTTTCTTCAGCGTGAAATAATCCGACAGCAGGATGCGGATCAGCCCGCCGACCGCGGCCCAGAAAAATCCGTTGGCCGCGCCGAAGCGCAACAGCGCCAGCGCCGCCCAGACCGATGCCATCCGCGGCGGCACGATATCGCCGAGAATGAACGTGCCGGCCGGTTTCAGCAGGCGGCGGAACGTCGCCATCATGCCGGCGAGTTCGTCGGAGTTAAGATACTGCGCCACCGAATGCAGCACGATCAGATCGAAGCTGCCGTCCGGCTTCGCCTTGGCTTCGTCCGGCGTCAGCACCGAAATTTTCGGATTGCCGGCGTAGCGCTCCTTCAGGGCGGCGCGCACGTTCGGCGCGGCCTCCACCATGGTCAGGTGTCCGCAGGCGGCGGCGAGCAGCGCGGCCGAGGTCGCTTCGCCGCAGCCATAATCGAGCACCTGCGCCGCGGGCGAGGGGACATGATCGCGGATGTCTTTGGCGATGGTCTCGTAATGCACGTCGCGGTGCCGCGCATTCACGTAGATCACCGAATGCTTGAAATCGTAGAAGCTGATCCAGTCCATTTATGCCGGCTTCCAGAGGGCTGTGAGCGGCCCGTCGCGACCCGCCACCGGATCGCCGAGTGGCTTTGCCACGTCAAGGATCGTTTTCAAAGCGGCTATTCGATCCGCCGGATGATCGCCCCGGCACAGATCATAGGTGCCGTCGGGCGGATAGCCGCCGATCACCACCAGCCCGCCGGTATCCGACAGCCTTTGATGCCCGGTGCCGGCCGGCAGCACGGCGACGTCGCCGGGATGGACCTCCAGCACTTCGCCATGTTCGCCGCCGAAGCGCACCCGCGCGGAGCCCCGCGCAATGCCGAGCACTTCATGGATCATGCTGTGATAGTGCGCGAACGGATAGATGCCGTTGCGCCAGGCCCCAAAGCCCCAGCCGTTGGTGCTGAACATCGTCTCAATCTCAGTCTCGGGATCGCGGCTTTTCGTTAGATCGAGTGCCCCTTTGTAAACCAGCATCGGCCAGCGCGGGTGGTTCGGAACCGCGCCGTCGTCGGTGAAGTGGAAGGTGAGGGGCGCGGCCAGCGGCATCAGGCAGCGGAGCGCGCCGGGCTCGTGGTTTTGCGCTGCTTCTTCGTCAGCCGATGCACAACGATCTTGGACGCATTTCGTTCGATTTGCGCCAGATCGTAATTCAACTGCAGACGCATCCAGAATTCTGGGCTTCCATTAAATACTTTCGATAGCCGCACTGCCATTTCCGGCGAAACCCCACTCTTCTTATTGACGAGGTTGTTGAGCGCCTGCCGCGAGACATTGAGAGCCTTAGCCGCGTCGGTAATCGACAGGCCAAGCGGCTCGAGGCAATCGAAGCGAACCAGTTCGCCGGGATGTGGAGGATTTTTCATCGGCATGTCGAATTTCCTAATGATAGTCGACAAAATCGACATCGAAGGCGTCGCCTTGGTCGAAACGAAAAACAATGCGCCAGTTACGGCTGACCGTGACGCTCCAGAAACCTCTAAAATCGCCACTCAGCCGGTGCAGGCCGAGGCCAGGAACGTCCATATCGTCGATGGACCCGGCGGCGTCCAGACGGCCCAGCAGAAGGATGATCTTCTCCACCAGATCGGGCCGCAATTTGCTGCGATCGTCGTGCTCAAACAATCGCTTGAGACCGCGATGCCGAATGTTGCGGATCATGCCACATAAGTAACTTGACAAGTGCCACTTGTCAAGTTGGGATGGGCGCCTAAGCGCTTTGCTTCGCCTTGCCCTTGCGCATCTGCTCGACAAACCGCGCAAACAGATAATGACTGTCGCGCGGCCCGGGCGAGGCTTCCGGGTGATACTGCACCGAGAACACCGGTCTGCCTTTCAGCGCGATGCCGCAGTTCGAACCGTCGAACAGCGACACATGCGTCTGCTCGACATTCTGCGGCAGGCTTTCTTTGTCCAAAGCGAAGCCGTGGTTCATCGAGGTGATCTCGACCTTGCCGGTGGTCATGTCCTTGACCGGATGATTGGCGCCGTGATGGCCCTGATGCATCTTCATGGTCGTGCCGCCGAGTGCTAAGCCCAGCATCTGGTGGCCGAGACAGATACCGAAGGTCGGCTTGCCGCTGTCGATCAGCGACTTGATCACCGGCACCGCGTATTTGCCGGTCTCGGCCGGATCGCCCGGACCGTTCGATAGAAACACGCCGTCGGGCTTGAGAGCCATGATCTCGGCGGCCGAAGTCGTCGCCGGCACAACCGTCACCTTGCAGCCGGCCGAAGCGAGCAGGCGCAGGATGTTGCGCTTGATGCCGTAGTCGATGGCGACGACGTGAAACTCAGGCGCGGTCTGGCGGCCATAGCCTTGGCCCCAGACCCATTCGGTCTCGTCCCAGGAAAATCTTTGCGCCGATGTCACCATCGGCACCAGATCCATGCCGACCAGGCCCGGCCACTCGGCCGCTTGCTTCTTCAGCGCGGGAAGATCGAACTTGCCGTCGGCCGCATGCGCGATCACGGCATTGGGCATGCCCTTCTCGCGGATCAGCGCGGTCAGCGCGCGGGTGTCGATGCCGGCCAGTCCAATAATGCCGCGCGCCTTCAGCCAGTCGTTGAGCGCGCGCGTGGCGCGGTAATTCGACGGCGCGCTGATGTCGGTGCGCAGGATGACGCCGCAGGCGCCCGGCCGCGCCGCCATGTTCAGCGACTCGATGTCTTCCTCGTTGGTGCCGACATTGCCGATGTGCGGGAAGGTGAAGGTGATGATCTGCCCGGCATAGGACGGGTCGGTGAGGATTTCCTGATAGCCGGTCATCGCGGTGTTGAAGCACACTTCGCCGACCGCGCTGCCCTCGGCGCCCAGCCCGAAACCCTCCAGCACGGTTCCGTCGGCCAGCACCAGAAGCGCGGTCGCTTTGGGCTCGGCCCAAAGGCCTGAAGATGCTCCGGCGGCGTCTGTTTTGCCCTGTGTCATGGCTCTTAGTTGCGTATTATAGAGAGAGAGGCAAGGGGGCGGAGCCGCCCGTCCCCGCCTGAAATGGCTTGGAATATGAGGAGCCCGACATGACCGGACCGGCCGCAGAACCCTTGGAAAAGCCCTTGGAAAACTACCGCGAAGACGTCGCCGGCCGGGCCAATGTCGAGGATACCGCCGACCTCAAGGCCTATTACAAGGACCTCGAGAAATACGAGGCGGCGGCTTTGTGGACCGTCGCCAACAAGATCGAGCCGTGGCAGCCGAAGTCCAGTTCGGTGCCGGTGCTGTGGCGCTACGACGACCTGCGCGAGCCGGTGCTGCGCTCGATCGATCTGGTGGCGCCGGAAAAAGCCGGCCGCCGCGTCATCTATCTCAACAATCCCGGCCGCCAGGACGTCGCCGCCGCCTGCGGCTGGCTCTATTCAGGCTTGCAGGTGATGAAGCCGGGCGAGGTCGCCTCGGCGCATATGCATTCCGCCTCGGCCTTGCGTTTCATCATGGAAGGCAAGGGCGCCTACACCATCGTCGACGGCCACAAGATGACGCTCGGCGAGAACGATTTCGTGCTGACGCCGAATGGCTCATGGCACGAACACGGCGTCGACGCCTCCGGCACCGAATGCATCTGGCAGGACGGCCTCGACATTCCTCTGGTCAATGCGCTGGAAGCCAATTTCTACGCCGTGCATCCCGATCTCAAACAGTCCGTCGCCTACCCGGTCGACGACGCAACGCTGTCCTGGGGCGCGCCCGGCCTGCAGCCGTCGATGCACGCCTGGCAGAAGCCGTATTCGCCCTTGCTGAAATACGAATGGGCGCCGACCTACGAGGCGCTGTCGAAATTCGCCAAGGCCACCGACGGCTCGCCGTTCGACGGCGTGCTGATGAACTACGTCAATCCGCAGACCGGCGGCCCGGTGATGCAGACCATCGGCGCCTCGATGCAGATGCTGCGGCCGGCTGAGAAGACCCGCGCGCACCGCCACACCGGTTCGTCGATCTATCAATGCGCCAAGGGGGCGGGCTATTCGATCATTGCGGGCAAGCGTTTCGACTGGAAGAAGCGCGACATCTTCTGCGTGCCGGCCTGGGCCTTCCACGAGCATGGCAACAATTCGGACTCGGAAGACGCCTGTCTGTTTTGCTTTAACGATTTGCCGGTAATGAATGCGCTCGGCCTCTACCGCGAAGAGGCCTACGGTGAAAACACCGGCCACCAGCCGGTGAATTGAATTCGAGGGAAGGACGGACCATGATCCGCGACGACATCAACAAAGCCCTGACCGAGGCGCAGAAGGCCAAGAACGAGCGCACGGTCTCGACCTTGCGCATGGTCAACTCGACGCTGAAGAACGCCGACATCGAGGCGCGCACCACAGGCAAGCCGCTTGGCGATGCCGACGTGCTGTCGATCCTGCAAAAAATGATCAAGCAGCGGCAGGAGTCGGTCGAGATGTACAAGAAGGGCGCGCGCGCCGATCTGGTGAAGCAGGAGGAAGAAGAGATAGCGATCATCTCGGCCTACCTGCCGAAACAGATGTCGGAGATGGAAGTCGCCGCCGCTATCGACGCCGCCGTCGCCGAGACCGGCGCCGCCGGCATGAAAGACATGGGCAAGGTCATCGGCGTGCTGCGCGCGAAATATGCCGGGCAGATGGACTTCGGCAAGGCCAGCGGTTTGGTGAAGGCGAAGCTTGGCTAGTTCTTCCCTCTCCCCGCTTTGCGGGGAGAGGGTGGCGAGCGCCTTCGGCGCGAGCCGGGTGAGGGGGCCTTGCGAATGTGCAATACCTTGGCGGGGGGGGGGGGGGGGGGGGGGGGGGGGGGGGGGGG
>JAUSBQ010000184.1 GCA_030651965.1 Pseudolabrys sp.
CCCAACCCTCCCCCGCAAGCGGGGGAGGGAGAGCCAGCGCAGAGCCCGGGGCTCTCACCCCCATCTCCCTCGCCGCCGCGCGCGCCGAACGCGCCCGCAATGCCAAGATCGACCGCTCGCAATACGAAACTGTCCGCACCCTCGAGCGCCTCAACGAATGGATAGCGCGCGCTTACGATCTCGGCGTCGTCGCGGTCGACACCGAGACGACGAGTCTCGATCCGATGACTGCGCATCTGTGCGGCTTCTCGCTCGCCGTCGCGCCCAATGAGGCCTGCTACGTTCCGATCGGCCACCGCGACGGCGGACCTGCCGGCGGCAGCGACCTGTTCGCGCCGGAATCGAAACTGTGTCCCGACCAGATCCCGGAAGCCGACGCGCTCGCCGCGCTGAAGAAAATGCTCGAGGACAAGAGCATTCTCAAAGTCGCGCAGAACATGAAGTTCGACTGGCTGATCTTCGCTCAGCGCAACATCTTCATCGACGGCTACGACGACACCATGCTGATCTCCTATGTGCTGGACGCCGGCAAAGGCGGCCACGGCATGGACTATCTCGCCAGGCGCTGGCTCAATCACGACACCATCGAGTTCGGCCACGTCGCCGGCAGTGGCAAAGCGCAGGTCACCTTCGACTGCGTCGCCATCGACAAGGCCAGCGAATACGCTTCCGAGGACGCCGACGTCACCTTGCGGCTATGGTCGGCGCTGAAGGCGCGTCTTGCCGCTGAGAACGTCACTACCGTCTACGAGACACTGGAGCGCAAGATGCCGGAGGTCCTGGCGCGCATGGAGCGGCGCGGCATTTCCATCGACCGCCAGACATTGTCCCGCCTGTCCGGCGAGTTCGCGCAGAAGCAGGCCGGCCTCGAGGAAGAAATCAAGGAACTGGCCGGCGAACCACTCAATCCGGGCTCGCCCAAGCAGCTCGGCGACATCCTGTTCGGAAAGATGGCGCTGCCCGGCGGCACCAGGACCAAGACCGGCCAATGGTCGACCGGCGCCCGCGAACTGGAAGAACTGGCCGAGCAGGGCCACGCACTGCCGCGCAAGATTCTCGACTGGCGACAAGTGTCCAAGCTGCGCTCGACCTACACCGAGGCGCTGCCGAACCACGTCAATCCGACGACGCACCGCGTGCATACGTCTTACGCGCTCGCCGCCACATCGACCGGCCGCCTGTCGTCGTCCGAACCCAATCTCCAGAACATCCCGATCCGCACCGAGGAAGGCCGCAAGATCCGCAAGGCCTTCGTCGCAGCAGCAGGCATGAAGCTGGTGTCGGCCGACTATTCGCAGATCGAGCTGCGCCTGCTCGCCGAGGTCGCCGACGTGCCGACCTTGCGCCAGGCGTTCAAGGACGGCATCGACATTCACGCCATGACGGCGTCGGAAATGTTCGGCGTGCCGGTCAAGGACATGCCGAGCGATATCCGCCGCAAGGCCAAGGCGATCAACTTCGGCATCATCTACGGCATCTCGGCCTTCGGGCTTGCCAACCAGCTCGGCATCGAACGCTCCGAGGCCGGCGACTACATCAAGAAATATTTCGAACGCTTCCCCGGCATCCGCGACTACATGGACGAGACACGCGAGTTCTGCCGCACGCACGGCTATGTGCTGACTTTGTTCGGCCGCAAGTGCCATTACCCGGACATCAAGGCATCGAACGGCTCGATCCGCGCCTTCAACGAACGCGCCGCGATCAACGCCCGCCTGCAAGGCTCGGCCGCCGACATCATCCGCCGCGCCATGATCCGCATGGAGCCTGAGTTGAAAACCGCCAAGCTCTCGGCGCAGATGCTGTTGCAGGTCCACGACGAACTGATCTTCGAAGTGCCGGATGGCGAAGTCGCTAAAACCATCCCGATCGTGAAACGCGTGATGGAAAAAGCGCCTGAGCCGGCAATCTCGCTTCATGTACCTTTGCAAGTCGATGCGCGGGCGGCCGATAACTGGGACGAAGCGCATTAATGCCGACGACTGCCACTCTATTAGCCTTCGCCGCCGTCGCCACCGGCCTGGTGCTGACGCCGGGCCCGAACACGCTCTACATGCTGTCGCGCGCAATCACGCAAGGCCCGGTCGCCGGGCTGATCTCGCTGGCCGGCGTTGTGACCGGCTTTTTCTTCTACATGTTCGCTGCCGCCTTCGGCCTGACCGCGATCGTGTTCGCGGTGCCTTATGCCTACGACGCGTTGCGCTTTGCCGGTGTCGTCTATCTGATCTGGCTGGCCATCGATGCGATCCGGCCCGGCGGCAAGTCGCCGTTCCAGATCAAGAACCTGCCGGTCGCCAGCCCGCGCCGCCTGTATGCGATGGGCCTCTTGACCAACCTGCTCAATCCGAAGATCGCGATCTTCTATTTGGCGCTGCTGCCGAGCTTCGTCGATCCCGAGCGCAGCGTGCTGACGCAATCGCTGACGCTTGGCCTCCTGCACATCATGATCAGCATTGCCATCAACACCGTGCTGGCCTGCGCCGCCGGTTCGGTGGCCGGCTTCCTGGCGACGCGCCCGCGCTGGCTGCTGGCGCAGCGCTGGATCATGGCGTCGATGATTGGCACCCTCGCGGTGCGCATGGCGATGGAGAGCCGGCGCTAGCGCGGCGTGCTGTCCAGCATCGGCTTCATCACCGCGTACAAGGCATTCTTCGCCTCGAAGCCGATGCCCGGAATGTCCGGCATCGGCACGCGGCTGTCGACCACCTTGGTGTCGTCGGCGAAGCCGCCGAACGGCGCGAACACCTGCGGGTACGACTCGTTGCCGCCAAGGCCGAGACCCACCGCGATGTTCAGCGCGAACTGATGGCCGCCATGCGGCACGCAGCGCCGCCGCGACCAGCCGTGTGCCGCCAACATGTCGAGCGTGCGCAGATATTCGACCAGACCGTAGGACAGAGCCGGATCGAACTGCAGCCAGTCCCGGTCCGCACGAAGTCCGCCGTGACGAATGAGATTGCGCGCGTCCTGCATCGAGAACAGGTTTTCGCCGGTGGCGAGCGGCGGCGCGTAGCGCGTCGCCAATGCGGCGTGCAGCAGATAATCGAGCGGGTCGAGCGGTTCCTCGTACCAGCGCAGTTTATACGGCGCGATCGCGTCGCCGCAGGCGAGCGCCTCGTCGAGATCGTAACGGCCATTGACGTCGACGCAGAGGTTCTCGCCCTTGCCGCCGATCACCTTCAGCGCCGCCTCGATGCGCTTGATGTCGTCTTTCAGCGGCACGCCGCCGATCTTCATCTTCACGGTTGAATAGCCGAGGTCGAGATAGTGCTTCATCTCGTCCTGCAGCGCGGAAATGTCCTTGTCGGGATAATAGTAGCCGCCGGCGGCATAGACCCAAGCGGTCTTGTCGGCGTTGCCGTTGTTGTAGCGATCGGCCAATAGCCGCCATAGCGGCACACCCTCGGCTTTCGCCACCGCATCCCACAGCGCCATGTCGAGCACGCCGACAGCGACCGAACGCTCGCCGTGGCCGCCGGGCTTTTCGTTCTTCATCATCGCCGCCCAGGCCTTGCCCGGATCGATCAGACCGCGCACATCCTGAATGCTGTCGGGCATCGCATCGCGTAGCCGCGGAATGAAACGCTCGCGCAGCAGGCCTTGCGGCGCGTAGCGGCCGTTCGAGTTGAAACCAAAGCCGACGACGAGCTTGCCGTCCTTCACCATGTCGGTGAAGATCGCCACCACGCTCGCCGTCATGGTCGAAAAATCGATATAGGCATTGGCGATTTTCGACGATATCGGAACGACGATGTCGTGGATGGCCGTAATGCGCATGATTACTTTTCCGGCAACACCGCGACCGCCTCGATCTCGAACAGCGCTCCCGGCCTTGCCAGCGCCGGAATTGCGACGGTGGTCGAGGCCGGCGGCGCCTTGGTGTTGAGGAAGCTGTCGCGCACCTCGCGGAATATGCCGATGTGCCCAATATCGGTGAGATAGTTGTTGATCTTCACGACATCATTGAACGTCGCGCCGACCGAGGCGAGCGCGTAGCCGAGGTTTTCAAAAGCCTGCGCGCATTGCGCGCGAAAATCACCCGGCGCGCCGACGAGGTTGTTGTCGAGATCGAGGCCGAGCTGGCCAGCCAGATAAACAGTGCGGCCAGGGCCAGTGACCTCGACGACATGGGTGTAGCCCGGCGGCTTGGCCAGGGTCGCTGGATTGAGATGCCGGATTTGCGTCGCCATTGTGTTTCCCCCATTGCGCGCCTTTTGGCGCATTGTCGGAAATTCTACAACGCACGCCGTCGCCTTGACAGACCCCACCACCTGCCCGACTTTGTCGCGCGACAAGGGGCGAGGGGAAACGCAGTGGTGGCATTGGGAATAAGCGGCAGGCTTCTCGCGGCCTCGGCGGCGGCGGCTGCTGTCTTCGTACCGCAAGCCGCGCACGCCGCCGAAGGCCTCGATGGCACGTCGATGTCGCTGATCTGGGCGCTTCCCTTCGTCGGTATTCTGCTGTCGATCGCCACCGGCCCGCTGCTATTCCCGCATCTGTGGGAGCATCACGTCGGCAAATTCGCGGCATTCTGGTCTGCCTGCGTGATCGTTCCGCTGGTCGCGACCGCGGGACTGACGCCGGCCAGCCAGGCCGTTCTGCATACGCTGTTTCTCGAATACATCCCGTTCATCCTGCTGCTGCTGGCGCTGTTCGTCGCTGCCGGCGGCATCTATCTCGAAGGCAATTTGCGCGGCACGCCCGCGGCCAACGCGCTTTTGCTCCTTGCCGGCACATTCCTGGCCAGCATCGTGGGCACCACCGGCGCCTCGATGATCATGATCCGGCCGCTGATCCGGGCCAACGACGACCGGGTTTACCGCTCGCACACCATCATCTTCTTCATCTTCCTGGTGTCGAATATCGGCGGTTCATTGACGCCGCTCGGCGATCCGCCGCTGTTCGTCGGTTTCCTCAAGGGCGTCGACTTCTTCTGGACCACGACGCATCTTTTCAACGAAATGCTGTTTGCCGCCGGCGTGGTTCTCGTCGTCTTTATCGTTCTCGACGTCTACCTTCACTGGAAGGAAGATCACCAAAGCCATCCGCTCGATCCGACGCCGGATTCGCCGCTCAGCCTGCATGGCAGCGTCAATTTCGCGCTGATCGGCGTCATCATCGCCGCCATCCTGATGAGCGCCTATTGGAAACCGGGCATCACGTTCAATGTGCTCGGCATCGACGTCGAATTGCAGAACGTCATCCGCGACCTGATCTTCATCGGAGTTGTCTTCGCCTCCCTCAAGCTGACGAAACAGTATTGCCGCGAAGGCAACGAGTTCGGCTGGGGGCCGATCCGCGAAGTCGCGATCCTGTTTGTGTGCATCTTCATCTGCCTGGTGCCGGTGATCGCTATCCTGAGTGCCGGACAAAATGGCGCGCTCGCGCCGCTGCTTGCCCTCGTCAGCCATGCCGACGGATCGCCCAACAACCTCGCTTATTTCTGGCTGACCGGCGGACTGTCGTCGTTCCTCGACAATGCGCCGACCTATCTGGTGTTCTTCGAACTGGCCGGCGGCGATCCGAAGGCCTTGATGGGACCGCTCGCGCTCACGCTGGCGGCGATCTCGACCGGCGCGGTGTTCATGGGTGCCAACACTTATATCGGCAATGCACCGAACTTCATGGTCTACGCCATCGCGCGGCACATGAACGTGCCGATGCCGTCCTTCTTCGGCTATATGCTGTGGTCGGGCGCAATCCTGATCCCGACGTTCCTGCTGTGCGGCTGGATCTTCTTCTGAGACGAAAGACGGCGCCGCCACCGGCCCGCCGCAATTGCTAACCCGCCGTTTACCCCGGTGCGGTTACCTGCCTGTCGAATAGCCAGCGGCGGCGGCAACCTTCCGCCTGCCTTGGCGTTGGTAGTGCGGCCACGCAAATCCTTGCGCGGCGGCAAGTCAGGCGGGCGTGCGATGGCTTTCTTGGGCCAAAAATCGAACTTGGGCCAAAAATCGAAGTTCGGCGTTGCCGCGGTGGCTGTGAGTCTCGGCCTCGTGGCGGCAAGCCTGCCGCAACCGGCCGCCGCCGGCTTCTTCGACCGGCTTTTTGGCGATATCCGGCGCGCCGTCGAGGCGCCGTCCGCGCGCCGTCCAGAGCCCTGCCGTTCGCGGACCCCTTCACCAGCCTGTCGAACCACTTCAACCCGGGCGGCCGCGAGCAATTGCGCGCCGACGCCAGCGGCCCGTCCAAGGCGTTCTGCGTCCGCACCTGCGACGGCCACTTCTTTCCGGTGCAGGCAAGCGCCGGCATGACCGCGGCCGATGGCTGCCGCGCCTTCTGCCCGGCAACCGAGACCAAGCTCTACGGCGGCAGCAATATCGATTACGCCACGGCGAGCGACGGCAGCCGCTATGCCGACCTGCCGAACGCCTTCGTCTATCGCAAGGCGATGGTTTCCGGTTGCACCTGCAACGGCAAGAATGCCTTCGGTCTGGCGCGTCTCGACGCCACCAACGATCCGACCTTGCGCCAGGGTGACATCGTCGCCACCAAGACAGGTCTCGTGGCATTCACCGGCGCCAGCAACAACGTCGCCAACTTCACCCCGGTCGAGAGCTATTCTCGCCTGTCGAAGTCGACACGCGAGAAACTGGCCGAGACCAAGATCATGCCGCCGACGCCGGGCGGATCGAATGCCGCCGACGTCACGTCGGCTATCACGCCGGTCACTGACAATCCGCGCGACGCCAATCGCGGCGCGGTTCAGTTGGCGAGATAGTTCGCCACTTCCTCGCCCAGCGACAGCGAACTGGTCAGACCCGGCGATTCAATACCGAACAACTGCACCAGTCCCGGCACGCCATGCTGCGGCGGCGCGTCGATCAGGAAATCTGCTGCGGGTTCACCCGGCCCGGTTAACTTCGGCCTGATGCCGGCATAATCCGGTGCCAATGCGCCATCCGGCATCGCCGGAAAGTAAGTGCGGATACGCTCATAGAATACGTCGGCGCGCTGGGGATCGACGGGGTAATATTCGCGGTCGATCCATTCGACGTCGGGCCCGAAGCGCATGCGGCCGGCGAGATCGAGCGTCACATGCACGCCAAGCCCGCCATGCACCGGCGCCGGATAGATCAGCCGCGAGAACGCCGGTTTGCCGGTGAAGGTGAAATAATTGCCCTTGGCCAGCACCTGCTTCGGCACGCGCGCAGCCGGATAATCCTCCATCGTCCTGGCCACGCTCTGCGCCCGCAACCCCGCGCAATTGACAATGGCGTCGAACTCGAATTCGCCGCCGTCGCTGCCGCCGAAGCTGACGTGCCACTGGCCACCCTTGCGCCTGGCGCCAATGACCGGCGTATTGAAGGCGATGACGCCGCCGGCATCCTCGATATCGCCGCGCAGCGCCAGCATGTAGGCGTGCGCATCGACGATGCCGGTCTCCGGCGAATTCAGCGCGGCGGTGCAGAACAATTGCGGCTCGAGCGCGCGCGCGGCTTGCGCCGTCAGCATCTCCAGACCTTCGACGTCGTTGATCTTGCCCTGCGCGGCAATGGCCTCGATCTTCCCGGTCTCGACAGCGTCGGTAGCGACGATCAGCTTGCCGCATTTGCGATGCGGCACGCCATGCGAGGCGCAGAACGCATACAGCAGACGCCGGCCCGCGACGCAGTGCCGCGCCCGCAGCGAGCCGGTCGGGTAATACATTCCGGCGTGGATGACTTCGCTGTTGCGCGAGGAGATGCCGGTGCCGATGGCGTTCTCGGCTTCCGCGACGATGACGTCATGGCCGCGCAACGCGATAGCGCGCGCTGCCGCAAGGCCGACGACGCCGGCGCCAATGACCAGGACTTGCATGCGGATTCCGTCTCGATCGCGGGGCGTTGCAGGATGGAGCCAAGGCAAGGGACCAAGGCAAGGAACTAAGGCGTTTGGGATTAGAGGGAAACCGCCGCATGCACAACAATTGGCCTTAATAAAAGGGTCTTAACGCAGATCGGCGATCGTCCTTGACCTTTGCCGGCTATTGGGAAGATTTGGCCCCTTGGATTCCGGAAAAAGGCAGCGAAAACGATGCGGAAGATTGCACTGATAGCGGCGGCCGGCCTGCTTGGCACTGCTCTGACGGCCGGCCCGGCGATGGCCGCGCCGCGCTGCCAGAACACCGCCAACTTCGACGCCTGGCTGGCCCAGTTCAAGAAGGACGCGCTGGCCGCCGGCATTCAGCCCAAGGTGCTGGCCGCGGCATCGCCGGAACTGACCTTCGACGAATCGGTGATCCGGCGCGATTCCGGCCAGGGCGTGTTCCAGCGCACCTTCCTCGACTTCGCCAAGCGCCTGCTCGCCGGCGCGCGCATCCCCAACGGCGTCGCCAAAATGAAAGAACATCAGGCACTGTTTGCCCGCATCGAGAAGACCTACGGCGTGCCGCCGCAAGTCCTCACCGCGGTCTGGGGCCTGGAAAGCGACTACGGCGCGTTGTTCGGCAAGTTCAAGATCCTGCCGTCGCTCACCACGCTCGCCTATGACTGCCGGCGCGGCGACCATTTCCGTCCCGAACTGATCGATGCGCTGCGCATCATCCAGCGCGGCGACAAGCGCGTCGACGAAATGACCGGCAACTGGGCCGGCGAATTCGGCGGCATGCAGTTCACCCCGACCAACTACCTCAAATACGGCGTCGACTTTGACGGCGACGGCCGCCGCGATCTCGTCAACAGCACGGCCGACACGCTCGCCTCCGCCGCCAATTACCTGCATTCGATCGGCTGGCGCCGTGGCGAGCCGTGGCTTCAGGAGGTGCGCGTGCCGGCCAACATGCCGTGGCAGGAAGCCGATATCGACACCAAGCATCCGGTATCGAAATGGACGGCCTTGGGCGTCAAGGCGGCGCATGGCTCGCTGCCGTCCGGCACGATGCAGGCGGCACTGATCCTGCCGATGGGCCGGCACGGCCCGGCCTTCCTTGCCTATCCGAACTTCAAGGTCTTCATCGACTGGAATTCGTCTTACGTCTATGCGACCACGGTCGCCTATTTCGCCACGCGGCTCGGCGGCGCGCCGCCGGTCGATGAATCGGGCGCGACCAAGGTGCAGTCGCTCACCACCGAACAGATGATGGAATTGCAGCGCTTGCTGCAGAAGCAGGGCCACGATGTCGGCGACGTCGACGGCAGGCTCGGCAATGGCACCCGCAAGTCGGTGGCCAAAGCGCAGCTCAAGTATAAGATGCCGGCGGACGCCTGGCCGACTGTCGAACTCATCGCAAAATTGCAGGGCGGTTGATGAACCGCAAGCTTGTTACTGTCGCCATAGCGTTGCTCGCCGCGTTATGCGCGACGCAAGCGATGGCCTCGCACTGCCGCAACACCGGCAGCTACGACAAATGGCTGGAGGCCTTCAAGAAGGACGCCATCGCGCAGGGCATCTCGCCGCGCGTCATCGCCGAGGCCGCGCCGTCGATGACCTTCGATCCGGTCATCATCAAGCGCGACCACGGGCAGGCGGTGTTCTCGCAGACCTTTCTGCAATTCTCCGACCGCATGACCGGCGGCGGCCGCATTCCCAACGGCCAGGCCATGATCAGGCGTCACGCCGATCTGTTCGCGCGGGTCGAGAAGCAGTATGGCGTGCCGGCGGCGGTGCTGGCGGCGTTCTGGGGTCTGGAAAGCGACTTCGGCGCAAGTTTCGGCAAATTTAAAATTCTCAGCGCCAACGCGACACTCGCTTACGACTGCCGGCGCTCCGATTTCTTCCGCGCGCATTTGATGGATACCTTGCGCATCATCCAGCGCGGCGATCAGCGCGTCGACGACTTGAACGGCGACTGGGCCGGCGAATTCGGCGGCATGCAATTCACCGCTTCCGACTATTTCAAGAACGCGGTCGACTATGACGGCGACGGCCGCCGCGATCTGATCAGGAGCATTCCCGACACGATCGCCTCCGCGGCCAATTTCCTCAACAGCCTGGGATGGCAGCGCGGCCAGCCCTGGCTCCAGGAAGTCACCGTGCCGCGCGACATGGCGTGGGACCAGGCCGATCTCAATATCCAGCACCCGCGTTCGCAGTGGGTCGCCTGGGGCGTGAAGGCGGCGCACGGTTCGCTGCCGCCCGACACTCTGCCGGCGTCGATGATCCTGCCGATGGGCCGTTTCGGCCCGGCTTTTCTGGCCTATCCGAATTTCAAGGCCTTCCTCGGCTGGAATTCGGCTTACGTCTACGCGACGACCGTGGCCTATTACGCCACGCGCATCGCCGGCGCGCCGGTGGTCAATCACGACGGCGCCAAGACTGTCGTCGTGCTGACCGCGCCGCAGATCATGGATCTGCAACGGCTGCTGATCAAAGCCGGCGACGACAGCGTCGGCGAGGTCGATGGCAAGGTCGGCTCCGGCACGCGCGCCGCGATCAAGAAAGCGCAAATGAAGCTCGGTTTGCCGGCGGATTCATATCCGTCTTTGGAATTGATCGCCCGCCTGCGAAGCACGCAGCCTTAGGCGCGGCTGTCTTTTTGCGCTGCATGATGCCTGCGCGTCGGCAACATGACTGAATATTCATCCGCGATCACAAACGCATGATTGATCCGCGTCAATGAGACGGGTTTCGCCGATGCCTACGTTGAATGAATAGTGGAACTCTATTCAGGCAACGGAGTCGTTGTTTATCATGACAAAACATTTTGGCCGTATGGCCGCGGTTGCGCTTTTGCTGCTCTCGGCCACTCCGTTGACAGCCGGTGCACAAACACCCGCCGAAATCGAAGCCGCCAAGAGGCGGGCCGCGCCCGCGGCACGGCCGGCCCCGGCCACACGCCCGGCCCCACCTCCGGCAGCCGCTCGCCCGGCCCCGCCTCCGGCGGCCGCGCGTCCGGCTCCGCCCCCGGCCGCGCGCGCTGCGCCGCCCCGGCCGCAACCGCCTGCCGCCCGCATTGCGCCGCAGCGTCCACAGCCACCCGCCGCGCGCATCGCGCCGCCATCCTCGCAGGCCCCCGCCGCCGCTGCCCGCCGTGATCAATTCCAGCAACGCATCCAGCAGCGCGGCGCCGAACGCCAACGTCAGCAGACGCCGCAGGCGCCCGCCGTCAATCGCGCGCAGCGTAACGCGCCGGCTCAGGCGGTAACGCCGAATGCCGCGCAACGCGGCGCCGCGCCGGCCGCTGCCGTCGCGCCCGCGCAAAACCGTCAGCAGTTGCGCCAGCAGCAGAGCCAGGAACGCCTGCTGCAACGGCGTGAGGACCGCGCCTTGCGCTCGCTGCCGCCGGCGCAACGCGCCACGCGGCGCGAGGAAATCCAGCGCGCCCGCACCGAACGCGCCACGCAACGGCAACAGGCGATCCAGCCCGCCGGCCGCGCCGGCATCGCGGCGCAACCCAATGCCGCGCCGGCCAACGTGCCGAACGCCCGCGTCAACGCGCTGGCCGCCGCCCGCGTCAATCGCGGTCCGCGCCGCAGCGGCCAGGCCCGCGTCGCGCCGCTGGCGGCAAGTCAGGGCCGCTTCGCCGCCGCCTTCGCTTCGCCGCAAGCGGCCAACTTCCGTGCCGCGCGGGCGATGGCCCGCGCCAACGGCGTCGCCCCTCGCCGCGCCTGGCGAAGCGGCCGGCGCGCCAGCTTCGTCGCGTGGTACGGGCCGGTGTTCTATCCGTATGCCTATTCCGACATCTTCGACTACGCCTTCTGGCCGCGCGGCTATGACGACGACTATTGGTATGTCGCCTATGACGACTTCTTCGACGGCGTGTTCTTCGGCGAAGTCGGCCAGCCTGAGGAATATGTCGGCTCGATTGGCGGCGCGCCACGCGTGGCCGCGCCGACCTACAAGGCCGTGCAGGAGGTCTGCAAGCAACCCGGCAGCGGCATCACCGCCTGGCCCGTGGCTGAGATCGAAAGCAAGGTCGGTTTGAACGGCGAGCAGAAACAATTGCTCGGCGACGTGAAAACGGCCGGCGCCAAGGCCGCCTCGGTCTTCAGCGCGACATGTCCGACGGAGAACGCCTTCCCGCTGACGCCGACTGGGCGCCTCGCCTCGATGACGGCGCGGCTCGACGCCACGCTGGAGGCGGTGCAGACCGTGCGGCCGGCCTTGG
>JAUSBQ010000189.1 GCA_030651965.1 Pseudolabrys sp.
AACTGACATAAGGCGACCACGAGCCGCCGGAATAGCCGGTGTCAACCGACTTGCCGAGAATTGCACGAACGGTTCCGTTGCCGCCGTCTACGGGGACGAACACAACCTCGAAGCCCGCCTGTTTGGCGACATAGCCCATGAGAAGCCGGTCGAGTTGGAAATAGGTCGCGTGCTTGAGCGGACGCTTCTCCTTTTTCAAATACGCAACCATCTCGGCGAAATTACTGAAGGGTGCATTGGACGGCGCCAAGATCGCACCCTGAAACTGCCCGATTGTCGAGACGTGGACGAAATCGGAGTCCTTGTATGCGGTCGGGTGCATCAGCGGCTCAAGAGAAAAAGTCGACGAGGTCGTCGCGATCAGCGTGTATCCATCAGGCTTGGCTCGCGCGACGTTAACCGCGGCGACGCCACCGCCTGCCCCCGTGACGTTTTGTACGAGAATCGTGACGCCGAGCTTTTTGGAAAGCGGATCCGCGAGCGCGCGCACCACGGCATCCGTACCGCCGCCGGCGGCGTAGCCGACCACCAGCGTAATCGCCTTGGTCGGATAATCTTGTGCGGTTGCCGCGGATTGCGGCCCTAACCCAATGGCGACTGCAAAAGCCGCAATGGCAAAAGTCGTGCGCGTGGAAATCATGGTGCTTCGCTCCCTCATTTTTTGCTCGTTCACTGCTTATGAACGTGTCGGCTTATGAACGTGTCGGCAATGTCGCGTCGTAGGTATGCTCTTGACGGCTCGCTTAGTCAGACAGAATTAACGCAATTGCTATGCCAACGCGGTAACGAATTCGCGGCGGCCTCAATTTTTATTGAGCTGCTGGACGATTGTCCTCTCGACCTGGATCAACTTCGAGTTTTTTGCCGCCTGCCAATTCCAACATGTGCATCGAACTGAACCGCCACGCCGAGAACACGGCCAGAACTAGGAACAAGATGGCAATCGGGTGCTCCAGCAAGGTCATCGGGTTTGCATCAGAGATAATGATGGCTTGACGCAGAGAGAGTTCCGTCATCGGCCCTAGGATATATCCGACCAGAAACGTCACGAATGAGTAATCGAACTTCTTCATGAAGTATCCGACGAAGGCGAATAGCAGCATCAGATAAACGCCGAACATGCCGCCACCTTCGAGATAGGCGCCGATGATGCAGAGGAAGATGATCACGGGAATAATGATCGTGTCGCGCATCGTGATCACGCGCGCGAAAATCCCCTGCCCCGCCATGCCGACAAAAAGAAGTATCGCGGACGCAAAAATCATCCCCAGAAAGATCGCGTATACTAGTGACGCATCGCTGCGAAAGAGGAACGGCCCTGGCGTGAGCCCGTGCAGCATGAAAGCCCCCATTAAAAGCGCCGTCGAAAGGCTGCCGGGAAGACCGATTGCGAAGACGGGAACCAGACTGGCGGGAACCGAGGCGTTGTCGGCGGACTCGGAAGCTGCGACGCCCTCCGGAGCGCCGTGACCGAAGCGTTCTGGAGTCTTCGATGCTTTTTTCGCCCAAGTATAGGCGAGAAAGGAGCTCAGCGTCGCGCCAAGGCCAGGCAAAATGCCGATCACAATGCCGACGAGACTGCCGCGCAACATCGTTGGCAACAGATCCTTGAATTCTCGCCATGACAGCCGCTTGTCGGCTTCGGTGCCGCTGTTGAGATACAAGGCCTTGTGGCTATAGTTTCCGCGCCATCCGTGATCGATTTGGACAATCACTTCCGACAAGGCGAGTGTTCCGATGGCGACGGCCAGGAGCGGAATGCCGTTGTAAAGCTCGATGAAGCCAAAGGTGAGGCGGGGCAGTCCTGTTTCGGCGTCGAGGCCGGACGCCGCGAGTAGCAGCCCGAATAAGCCCGAGATCACGCCCTTAAAGAACGACCGTCCCGAAATCGCGGCCACAAACGTTATCGCGAAAATAAGAATCGCGGAGACTTCCATGGGCCCCATGGTGACTGCGATCTTTGCGAGAGGCTCGGCGAGTGCGATTAATACAATCGTAGCAACGATGTCACCGACCACCGACGCGTACAGCGCGATCTTCAGCGCCTTCTGCGATTTCCCCGCGCGGGTCATAGGGTAGCCATCAAGGGTCGTGACAACCGCCGACGGTTCGCCGGGCACGTTCATCAGAATTGCCGAGACGGCCGCCCCAGCCGCGCCGCCCTTATTGATGCCGATCAAAAAAGAGATCGCTGCGAGTGGCGACATGGTGAAGGTGAAAGGAATCAGCAGCGCGATTGCCGTGGCGCGATTCAGGCCCGGCAGCGCGCCAACGATGTACCCAATGAAAACACCGATTGCGATATGAAGCACCAGGTAAAACGACATCGCGTCGCTGAATGCCGTCGCCAAATTATCGAACATATTGGTCGCCTTAAGGGAGCGGTGAACGCAGGACGTATGTAACGACTAAATAAACGACGGCGATTGGAGCCAGTGCGGTTGGCACAATAATCAATGGCTTGCGCTCGCCCATAAACAACATAATGGCGGCGATGGTGAACGCGCCGCCGATCCATACGCCGAAATTGTCGATCGCAAGCACGCCCGCAAAGACAATCGCCGTCACAATAAGGAACATTCCAAACTGGAGCATGGTCAGCGGCACGGCCTGATCGGCGTAGTAGCGAGGCCGCAATGCAGCCTGTGCCAGCAGGCCGATAGCGAAAACACCTATTCCGCCCGACATCACCGTTGGATAGAAATATGGTGACAGGCCAGTCCACTGCCCCTTCATCGTCTCGGCCGGAATGATGACGAAGATCATCGATATGCTGAAGATCAGCATTATTACGCCGCCAATAATATCCGCTCGCCGCATGTGTTTCTTCCCCGGTGCCCCCTTGTTCGCGTCTGGGTGCGTATGTTGGCAAGCATAACGCTAAGCTCGCCTATTTTAGTGGCAAACATAGTGCCAATAGGCTTTTTGGTCGCTCTGTGGCGATCCGCAACACGTGACGTCTCTCAACCGGCGGCTTTGTCGCAAAAACCGTCTTTGACGCGAGCACAATGTCACTGTGAAAGACACTCGAGCCGCAAGCATGAACCGCTTATCGCCGAGATTAATTTAGAATAGGCAGCCGAAATAGTCTCGATTTCCCGCCGATAAAGAGGCTCCATAAGGTCGGTGGCTGTACAGCCTTTAAAAAAAGGAACGACGGAATGCCGTCTCGTCAAAATGCCGGTGCGAATTTGTCCGGCAATTCGCAACCTGGCAACGTATCGAAGATCCTTGCTGACTTCGTCGTCGGGTCGCGTTGGGAAGATGTTCCCACTGCGGTACGCCACGAGGCAAAACGCTCGCTGCTTAATTTTTTTGGCACGGCGCTCGGCGGCTGTCGCGACGAAGCGATTAAAATCGCCGGCACAGTCTTGTCGGAGTTTTCAGGCTCGCATCAAGCAACGATAATCGGACGCCCTGAACGCACGGATATGCTGAATGCGGCATTCCTCAATGCCGCCAGTTCTAATGTCTTCGATTTCGACGACACGCACGTCTCGACCATTATGCACCCGACCGCCCCTGTTGCGCCGGTCCTGCTTGCGTTGGCGGAGCGCCGCCGCATGAGCGGTACGGAGTTGTTGCTCGCCTTTGTGCTCGGGGTGGAGGTTGAGTGCCGGATCGGCAAATCGATCTCGCCGGACCATTACAACAGAGGCTGGCACATCACGGCAACGTGTGGCGTTTTTGGTGCGACCGCTGCCGCCGGCAAGCAACTCGGTCTCGACGAACAGCAGATCGTCCACGCTTTCGGCAGCGCATCGGCGCAGGCGTCCGGCCTGGTAGAAACGCTCGGCAGTATGGCGAAGAGTGTCGGCGTCGGAAATGCGTCACGCGCCGGGCTTCTGTCGGCGTTGCTAGCCGAGCGAGGATTCACCGGGCCCGATCGGCCCTTTGACGGCCAGCGCGGATTTACGACTGTTGCGAGCAGCAATCCGGATCTGTCGCGCATCACCAGCGGGCTTGGACAAGACTGGGAACTGCTCGAGAACGCCTGCAAGCCCTACCCATCCGGCGTGGTGCTATTTCCGGTGATCGACGGTTGCCTTGCGC
This sequence comes from Pseudolabrys sp., assembly GCA_030651965.1. Taxonomy (GTDB): domain Bacteria; phylum Pseudomonadota; class Alphaproteobacteria; order Rhizobiales; family Xanthobacteraceae; genus Pseudolabrys. The sequence continues at coordinate 4,054 of JAUSBQ010000189.1, forward strand.
TTCGGGACAAGCACTCCTTACCGAACGATCAGATTCACGAGATCAGAGTAGCCGGCAATCCGCTCCTTAAACAACGCGCCGACCGGCCTTCACCCAAGACCGGCCGTGAAGCGCAGGTCAGCGCCCAGCACAGTGCGGCAGTAGCGCTGCTTTTCGGAGCGGCGGGGATCGCCGAATTTGCCAATGCTATGGTCAACAACCCGAAAGTATCCGAGCTTCGGCAGCGGGTATTCGTTGTGGAGGATCCGGGCATTTCTGTTGATGCTGCCGCAATCTCGGTCCGCATGCGCGATGGCAACGAATTCAGAATGAAAATTGAACACGCGCGCGGTAGCCTCCAACATCAGATGACAGACGCCGAAATCGAACAAAAATTTCATGCACTTGTAGCGCACGGCTGTCCCGGTTGTGATTCATCTGAGTTGCTGCGGGCTGTCTGGGCCATAGATCAAATTGACGATGTCGGAGAAATTATGAAGCTCGCCAGGCCAAAATAAAGCCGCTGGCGCTCTCGGGCATTTTTGCGCCGCCGATCTCATGTGCTCTGGATCATCCATTCCCATCTCATGCCCAAGTGGGAATCGACGCCGCGGCTGGCTTTCCTGAGCCCCGAACCTGCCTCGGGAAAGTCGCGTGCGCTTGAAATTATTGAACTCTTGGTGCCGAACCCGGTGATCGCTGTGAACGTTTCGCCGCGTTACCTTTTTTCCAAAGGTTGGCGGCCCGGATGGCGTCAACATTCTCTTCGACGAAATCGATACCGTGTTCAGTCCGAAAGCTCGACCTAACGAAGAAATTCGAGGACTTTTGAACGCCGGTCACCAGCGCGACGCAGCCGCCGGTCGTTGGGCCGTGCGAGGCAGGGAAATCTATACCGAGGAAATCTCGGCCTATGCTGCGGTAGCTCTGGCAGGCCTGGTTGGCTCCCCGACACTATCCTGTCGCGTTCGTAATCATCCGTATGCGCCCGCGTCACAACGAAACCATTGAGCAGTTCCGCCGTCGGGTTCACGCGCCCAAAGGCCTCGACATTCGCTGTCAGATCGAGGCTTGGGCAAAATGTGCCGAAGTCGCCTGGCCCGATATGCCGCACGAGATTCAGGATCGTGACGCTGACGTTTAGGAACCGCTTATTGCGGTTGGCGACACAATTGGTGGCGAGTGGCCGGCTCGTGCCCGGATGGCGGAGGTCGGTCTCGTCGCGGCTTATAAGAATGCAGAATCGAGTCTTGGAGTCCAGTTGCTCACAGACCTCCGCGAGGTTTTTGGCGGAGCCGATGAAGTGTCGAGCAAGGCGATCCTGTATGCACTTAATGCTCTCGAAGAATCGCCGTGGGGCGACCTTCGGGGAAAGCCGATGGACGAACGTGCTTTGGCCAGCCATCTCAAGGAGTACGGCGTGAAATCGCGCTCTGTTCGCGGCGGCGTATCGCCCCCGAAGGGTTATCGTCGCGCGGAATTGTTCGAGGTGTGGGACCGCTATCTGCCTGCCTTGGCTGAGAAGTCCGCAACAAGCGCAACTTGCGCAACGACTCAGAACGACAGGAAGAAGATGTGGCGCATGTTGCGTATGTTGCGGAGTTCGCATCAGAGGCGGGCGACTAGACCGGCCGATGTCGCAACAAGATAAGGGGCCCCGGGGATCATCCCCGGGGTTTATTTATGAGGCAATGGGTGAGGCGCGCCATCTTTCGGATGATTAATCGTCATTCTATCTGGCGCGTTGCGAACAGACTGGCGCCGGTGTGATTCCAGGAAGATACGCGACGGGGGGCTAATCAGGCTATCTAGCCCCTGCCGGTAACTTATACTGTGGCGGGGCCTCGACCTCGTCCCAGCCGAACGACAGCATACAGCCTCGGAAAACCTTCGCTCTGTCCATTCGTGCGCGGATTGCCCCACCAATCGCGGCGCCATTTGCAGATCCGTTGGCGAACGCCCGCGTCAAAGCTTTCGCTCAAAACAGGCTTTGGTTTCCAGACGCCGATCGCGCTCCAGGTTAGGACAAGAATGTGGCGGTGGGTTGAAATCTGTTCAGCTGCTTCCGGTGTGCTTCCGGTGCGCGCGATAAAAAGTCAATCTGAAAATCAAAGCTTCCAAAAAGCCCAATTTTATTGGGGTTTGACTGGAGCGGGCGAAGGGATTCGAACCCTCGACCCCGACCTTGGCAAGGTCGTGCTCTACCCCTGAGCTACACCCGCATCCTAGTCAGATAGTTGGCCGATAGAGGGTACCGGCCGCCAAGGGGGCCCGTATGCCAAATGCGCGCGGCCTTTGCAACAGCGCAGAATCCGGGGTTATGAAGGCCCGGCAACCGAAAATCCGCCAGGAAGAGCCGCCATACCCCGATGACCGCCACGCCCGACCAGCTTTTTGCCTATTTGGACGATCTGGG
>JAUSBQ010000088.1 GCA_030651965.1 Pseudolabrys sp.
TTCTTGAAGCCGCTGCCGCCAGGTCAATTTCACGTCACCACGCGGCCTGCGCGAATTTGTCCCACCGGCTTGACGGCGCGGCTCTCACGCGGCATTTCAAATGTCCCGAGGCGTCGCGGTCGCGGCATTAAGTTCCGGAGACGATCATGATTCGCAAACGCCCGACCGCGGGCCGGCCTGCTTTTCTTCATGTTGCGGCTCTGGCGAGCGTCGTCATGATCGCGGCCGCCGCGCCGCCGTCCACGACGGCGCGCGCCGCCGACGAGTTTCCTTACGAACGCATGCTGCTGCTCGATGTCGCGCCGATGCCTCCGCTCAAGCGCGTGCCGATTCTGACTGTTGAGCCGAACGGCAGCGCCACCATCGAATTGTGGTGCCGCACCGCCAAGGCGCGGGTGCAGGTGTCGGAGAATGCCATCCGCATCGAGATCGCGCCGCTGTCGGAAGCGTTGCCGCAATACATGGGCGCCGGCCAGTGCAGCGACGCCCGCGTCCAGGCCGATGCCGAGACGCTTCAGGCGCTGGCGGAGGTGACGCAATGGCGCCGCCGCGGCGACGGCGTTGAACTTGCCGGCCCGGCGACAGCGGTGACCATGCGGTTTCGCGCGTCGAGCCACTGACTTCAATCTGCGATCGGAATGCAAAACAAAAAGGCCGCCTTTCGGCGGCCTTTTCTTTTTTCGTGCGAGAGGGTTGGGCTTCTTAGAAACCCATGCCGCCGCCCATGCCGCCCATGCCGCCGCCGCCGCCCGGCATTGCCGGGGCTGCGTCCTTCGGCAGTTCGGCGACCATGGCTTCGGTCGTCACCAGCAGGCCCGCGATCGAGCCGGCATCCTGTAGCGCGGTGCGCACCACCTTGGCCGGGTCGATGATGCCCTTGGCGATCATGTCGACATATTCGTCGTTCTGGGCGTCGAAGCCGAACGTCTCGGACTTGTTCTCGAGCACCTTGCCGACAACGATCGAGCCTTCGACACCGGCGTTCTCGGCGATCTGGCGGATCGGAGCTTCCAGCGCCTTGAGCACGATGTTGATGCCGGCCTGCACGTCATGGTTCTCGCTGGTCAGCTTGCCGACCGCCTTCTTGGCGCGCAGCAGGGCGATGCCGCCGCCCGGCACGACGCCTTCTTCAACAGCGGCGCGGGTGGCGTTGAGCGCGTCGTCGACGCGGTCTTTCTTTTCCTTCACTTCGATCTCGGTCGCACCGCCGACACGGATCACCGCGACACCGCCGGCCAGCTTCGCCAGACGTTCCTGCAGCTTTTCCTTGTCGTAGTCCGAAGTGGTTTCCTCGATCTGCGCCTTGATCTGACCGACGCGCGCTTCGATGTCGGCCTTCTTGCCGGCGCCGTTGACGATCGTGGTCTTTTCCTTCTCGATCAGCACCTTCTTGGCGCGGCCGAGCATGGCGACGGTGACGTTCTCGAGCTTGATGCCGAGGTCGTCGGAGATGAGCTGGCCGCCGGTCAGGATGGCGATGTCTTCCAGCATCGCCTTGCGGCGATCGCCGAAGCCCGGCGCCTTGACGGCCGCGACCTTGAGGCCGCCGCGCAGCTTGTTGACGACGAGCGTGGCGATGGCTTCGCCTTCGACGTCTTCCGCGATGATGACGAGCGGCTTGCTCGACTGCACCACGGCTTCAAGCACCGGCAGCATCGCCTGCAGGCCGGACAGCTTCTTTTCGAACAGCAGGATGTAGGCGTCTTCCAGCTCGGCCACCATCTTCTCGGAGTTGGTGACGAAGTATGGCGAGATGTAGCCGCGATCGAACTGCATGCCTTCGACGATCTCGACCTCGGTTTCCATCGCCTTGGCTTCTTCGACCGTGATGACGCCTTCGTTGCCGACCTTCTGCATCGCCTTGGCGATCATGCTGCCGATGGTGGCGTCGCCGTTGGCCGAGATGGTGCCGACCTGCGCCACTTCGGCGGAGGAGGAAACCTTCTTGGCGCGCTTTTCGATGTCCTTGACGACGGCGGCGACGGCGATGTCGATGCCGCGCTTGAGGTCCATCGGGTTCATGCCGGCGGCAACCGACTTGGCGCCTTCGCGCACGATCGCCTGGGCCAGCACGGTGGCGGTGGTGGTGCCATCGCCGGCCAGATCGTTGGTGCGGGATGCGACTTCACGCACCATCTGCGCGCCCATGTTCTCGAACTTGTCCTCGAGCTCGATCTCCTTGGCGACGGTGACGCCGTCCTTGGTAATGCGCGGGGAGCCGTAGCTCTTGTCGAGCACGACGTTGCGGCCCTTGGGGCCGAGGGTCACCTTCACCGCGTTGGCGAGGATGTCGACGCCGCGCAACATGCGGTCGCGTGCGTCGCCGGCAAATTTGACGTCTTTTGCAGACATAGGGAGTAACTCCAGTTGGGTTTTTCAGTCCTCATCCTGAGGAGCCGCGCCGCAGATAAGTTTACGCAATCTGCGTACACCTGATTGCTTTTGCGGCGTCTCGAAGGATGAGATTTGGATTTCATTGTCTCGTCCTTCGAGACGCGCCCTGAAGGGCGCTCCTCAGGACGAGGATCGTTACTAGGCGATCACGCCCATGATGTCGGATTCCTTCATGATCAGAAGGTCCTCGCCGTCGAGCTTGACCTCGGTGCCCGACCACTTGCCGAACAAAACCCGGTCGCCGGACTTGATGTCCATGGGGGTCAGCTTGCCGTTCTCGTCGCGGCCACCGGGGCCGACGGCGATCACTTCGCCTTCCGACGGCTTTTCCTGGGCGCTATCGGGGATGATGATGCCGCCCTTGGTCTTTTCGAGAGCGGTGATGCGGCGGACGACAACGCGGTCGTGCAGGGGACGGAATTTGGTCTTGGCCATGGGCTTCCTCGTGACTTGGATACGCGATGAGAGGCGGAAAATGTCGTTCGTGCAGTCCCTTAGCACTCTTTATCGGAGAGTGCTAATTATTTGGCAGGGGAGATATTGCCTTAACGGTTAGGTGTCAAGCTTAAGCGGCCTTAACCGCGCTGGCCGCAATACCGGCGTAAAGGCCGGTCAGGAGAACCAGGTGGGCGCGGTGCTTGCGCTGCCTGCCAATGAACCTCAATGTTGCCGGGAAACGCCCCTCAGGAGTCCGAATGACGCGCTTTCAACGATCCAGGCTGCCGACTTTCCGGATTCTGACCGTGGTCGTCCTCGGGCTGGGGTTGGGCCTTGCCGGCTGCGCCACCACCAATGAATCGGCCGAGCCGCCGCCGCCGCCCGTGGTGCCGACGTTGCCGCCGGCGTTCCCGCCGCAGAACCTGGTCGGCGCCTATGGCCTGGCCGCCTATCACAAGGAAGAAGACCGTCCGCGCACCGAAGCGGCCGCGGTCAATCAATGCCGGCAGCCTTATGTCATTACGTTGGGGCCGACCGGCGGTGTGATGATGCATCTGGCCGACCAGCCGACGCCGACCGAGCTGCGCCTCAAGGGCGCGCCGGGCGGCAAGACCTTCATCGGCCCGGACGGCGACCCGCCGGGCAGTTCGCAGGACCGCGAGGTGACCAGCTTCGACGGCCGCGTCCTCATCCTGCGCTTCATGGATCCGGAAGTGCATGGCCGCTACGGCTCCATGGTCTATGTCCGCTGCCCGGCCGAGGGTGTGAAAAAGCCGCGGCCGAGAGCGGCTGCCAAGCCTGCCGCCAGGCCGGCGGCGCCGACGCCCGCGGCCGCCCGCCCGGCGCCCGCGCCGGTACAGCCGCCGATCCAGCGGCAGTAAAGAACGACGCGACCGGCTGCTTCGCGCGGCGCGCATGAGTGGTAGCGCGCTGGCGTGCTAGTGTTGGGTTCGTTCCTTCACGCCGGACTTCCATGCCTTCTCCCCACGACTACATCCACGGACCCTGGCGCGCGGTGCTGGTCCTCGGCGTCACGCAAATTGTCGCGTGGGGCACGATCTTCTACACGCCGGTGTTGATCGTGCCGCTGATCGCGGCCGAACGCTCCTGGTCGATGGCCTTCACCATGGGCGGATTTTCGGTCTGCCTGCTGGTGGCGGGATTGGTCGCGCCATTCGTCGGGCGATCGATCGACCGTTTCGGCGGCCATGTCGTGATGACCGCGGGCTCACTCATCGGCGCGCTCGGCCTGTTGCTGCTCGCCTCCGTCGAAACGCCGGTCGCCTATTTCGCCGTCTGGGTCCTCCTCGGCACGGCGCTGTCGGCGAGCCTCTATGACGCCGCCTTCGGCACGCTCGGCCGCATCTTCGGCGCTGCCGCGCGGCGGCCGATCACCGCCCTGACTTTGGCCGGTGGATTTGCTTCGACCGCCGGCTGGCCGGCGACGCATTTCCTCATCGAGGCGGTCGGCTGGCGCGGCACATATCTTGTCTATGCCGCGCTGCTCGCTTTCGTCTGTGCGCCGCTGCATGCGTTTCTATTGCCGCGCAGCCGCGCCGAGGTCGTGGTGCCGAAAACCGGCGATGTCGAAACGCCGCAAAAATTGCTGCCGTCGAAAGGTCTGCCGTTCATTCTGGTGGCGTCGGCTTTCGCGGCCTATGCCTTCGTGCCCTCAGGGCTCTCGGCGCATCTCCTGGCGATTTTTTCACGCAGCGGCATCGATGCCGGCACCGTGGTGTGGATCGGTGCGCTGTTCGGGCCGGCGCAGGTCGGCGCGCGGCTGATCGAGTTTTCCTTCGGCAAGGATCTGCATCCGTTGTGGGTGGTGCGCTTCGCGCTCGGCACCTTGCTGTGCGCGTTTGTGATGCTGGCGGTGCTCGGCGTCTCGGTGCCGGTGGCGGCTGCCTTCGCGCTGATGTTCGGCGGCGCCAATGGTCTCGTCACCATCACGCGCGGCGCGGTGCCGCTGGCGCTGTTCGGCGCCCTCGGCTACGGACGGCTGATGGGCCGGCTCGCCGCTCCATTCCTGCTGATGCAGGCGGCGGCGCCTTTGATCATGGCTTTCGTGATTGACCGCGCGTCCGACTTCGCGGCATTGGCGCTGGCTTCTGCCTTTGCCGCCGTGGCGCTGGTCTGCTTTGTCGTGATCAGAAGGCCGGTCTAGCCAAACATCTTGTCGATGTCGCGCTGGCTGGCGTGGCCGGCATCGCCCTCGAGCTTCGGCCCGTTGAGCAGGCCGCGATCGGCCGGCGCTGGCGGGTGCGTTTGCAGCGCCGCCGCCGCAATGCCGTCGCACCGCGCCAGCATGTCCGCCACCTGTTCCTCGATCGTATTCAGCGTCGCCATTACCTTGCCGATGCGCTGGCCGGCAATGTCCTGAAAATTGCAGGACTCGTAGATGCGCATGACATTGTCCTGAATGTCCTGCGCCAGCCCGCGCTTGTAGTCGTCCTTGAGTGAAGCGGTGAGCGCCTTGGCGCTGTCGTCGATGACTTCGACCGATTTCAAAATCGTCTGCGTCGCGGTTTCCATGCCGTCGACCGCGGCGCCGAGTTCGTCGGCGGCGCGCGCCATATGGCGTTCCTTGCCGTCGCCGATCAGGCCGCCGAGATCGCGTTTGTTGCGGGCGATGGTGTCGCGGATCAGCTTCAGCTCGGCCGTCAGGCTTTGCACGTTGTCGTCGCCGCCGCGCCCGGTTTCAGGCGCCGCGGCATGGCCATGCGCCCGCGATCGCGTCTCGCCGACGGCGCGGCGATGATCGGCATAGGCCTCAGTGGCAGGCCGCTTGCCTGCCATCATGGCCTCGACGCGGAAAACCTTACGCTGCACGCGACGTCCCCTTCGCAGTCCCTAAGGGAACTCTACGCCCACGCCCATTAACGCTGGGTTGCGGCCGTGCAGGGCGCTCGCGAAAATCCAAACGTGCCGCGCAACGGTGCATTAACCACGACGCGCCGCGTTTTACCCAAAATAAACGCTACGGCGACGAAGCGGCGCCGCGCGCGCTGCAATGTCGCGCCGCGACCCGCATGGTTTACCAATCGGTGTTTGTTTCGCTCTGTACTGCGCGGGATGTTCAGTGCGAGTGGTGCGATGCAGCGTTCAATTCTGATCGGCCTTGCCGCCAGCCTGTTGGCGAGTACGGCCATAGCGAGCTTGCTCGCGAATCCCGCTATGGCGCAATCGACGCCGCCGATGGTGGTCGTCGCGCAGCCGCAGCGCATGCAGAGCAGTCTTGGCGGCGGCTTCATCGAAGCCTTGTTCGGCGACAATGGCCGCCGGCCGCAATACGCGCCGCCGCCGCAGCATTATTACGGCGCGCCGCCGCCGCAGACTTACTACGGCGCGCCGCCGCCGAATGTGCAGCCGCTCTATGCCAATACCGGGCCGATCGTCGACCAGAACCTCGAGGGTCGCTACCCGATCGATCCGGCATTCCTGCGCCAGGAAGTCATCTATCACGGCCCCGAAGAGCCCGGCACCATCGTTATCGACACGCCGCAGAAGTTTCTTTTTCTGGTGCAGCCCGGCGGCCGGGCATTGCGTTACGGCATCGGTGTCGGCCGTCCCGGCTTCACCTGGTCGGGCGAGCATACGGTGTCGTCAAAGAAGGAATGGCCGGACTGGGTGCCGCCGAAAGAAATGCTCGAGCGGCAGCCTTATCTGCCGAAGTTCATGGCCGGCGGGCCGAACAATCCGCTCGGCGCGCGCGCGATGTATCTCGGCTCGACGCTCTATCGCATCCACGGCTCGAACGAACCGTGGACCATCGGGCAGAACGTGTCGTCCGGCTGCATCCGCATGCGCAACGCGGATGTCATCGATCGTTACGGCCGCGTGAAGGTCGGCGCCATGGGGTTGGTTCTATAGCGCGTGATCCCGAAAAGTGGGAACCGGTTTTCGGATCAGATTACGCGCAAAGAATAGAGCTTAGGCGTCGCCGCCAAAGTCGCCACCGAAATCGCCAGAGTCGGCGACGTCGACATTGGCGTCGTTCGAGTCGAACAGGCCGGCGCTGCGGTTGCCGCCGATATCGTTGACGCCGGCATCCCGCGACAGCTCGCCGCCGGACGTGTTGTTGTCCCACGGCGAACCTGACGGCTCACTGTCGCGCGTATTGCCGAAGGCGCTACCGGCTTGCTGGTTGCCGCCGCCGAACAAAGAGCCGATCGAGTTGAACAGCAGCGCGCCGCCGATCACGCCGGCAGCCGTTGCCGCCGCCGTGCCGAGAAACGATCCGCCGCCGACACCGGGAGCCGGCGCTTGCGCCGCGGCCGGCGCCGCGCCTTGCTGAAGCGCACCGCCGGTATTCCAGCGGCTGTCGCCGGCGGAAGTGCGCACGCTCGGCACCGAACTGCGGCCACCGACCGCGTTGCGCATCGTGTCGAGAAATCCGCCGCCGGCCGCCGGCGCTTCATCTTCGCCGCTGAGTTCGCGAATGCGGGCGTCGGCGCGCTTGAGCGCTTCGTCCTGCACCAGCACGGTCTGCACCAGC
>JAUSBQ010000213.1 GCA_030651965.1 Pseudolabrys sp.
CTTGGTGATCGAGTCGGCGATGTCGGCCGGGATCGCGAAGCCGATGCCCACCGAGCCGCCCGACGGCGAGAAGATCGCGGTGTTGACGCCGATCACATTGCCTTCGGTGTCGAAAGTCGGCCCGCCGGAATTGCCTCTATTCACCGGCGCGTCGATCTGGATGAAGTCGTCATAGGCGCCGGCGCCGATGTCGCGGCCGCGCGCCGAGACGATGCCGGCGGTAACGGAGCCACCGAGGCCGAACGGATTTCCGACCGCGATCACCCAATCGCCGACGCGCGGCGGGTTGCCTGCGAGGTTGACGTAAGGAAACGAGCCGCCTTCGACCTTGATCAAGGCCAGATCGGTGCGCGGATCGTTGCCGATCACCTTGGCGGTGTGAATCTTGCCGTCGTCCGTGGTGACTTCGACGCTCTCGGCATTTTCAACCACATGATTGTTGGTCACAGCGAAGCCGTCGGCCGAAATGAAGAAGCCCGAACCCTGGCCGGTGACGCGACCGCGCGGCCCGCGCTGTTGCGGCATGCCTTCTTGGCCCGGTCCACCGAAGCGGCGGAAGAACTCACGCAGTTGCGGCGGAACGTTTTCCATGTTCTCGCCGCCCATACCGCTGGTCTGCGGACCGTTGTCGACCTTGACGCGCACCGACATGACCGCCGGCTTCACCTTGGCAACGATATCGGCGAAGCCAATAGGCGCCGGCAGCTTGCTTGCCTGCTCGGTCAGGTTCTGCGCCTGCGCGGCCGGATAGATGCCTTGCAGGTTCAGACCGGGAGCGACAACTAAAGCCGCGACGCCGAGACCGGCGATCGTGGTGGCAAGCAGAACGAGGCGGCGCGCGGACAGCACGCGGCGCTTCGGGGAATTTTGGGGCGCGGGGGAAACGCTCGGCTGCATCGGGAAATCTCCATCTCAATTCGTGAGGCGCCTTGCGCGCCGTTTCGAACGTGAAGATGGGGTGATGCGCCTTACAGCGTCCTGTCGGGGGGATTAAACTTCGGTAAGGTGGGGAAAATATGGAATTATGGCGCAACCGCGACAAGCGATATACCTTTATATCTCAGTTAACTTTACAGTTTAGCTAAGGGAGTTTTGCGGGCGGGCGGAGGCGACCATATCAAGTTTTAGGAGGCGTGCCAGTTTCTGGAGTAGCCGAGCCACGCCTCATCATGAGGTATGCAAAGTCTTTGATGTAACTTTCGATCAGAGCGCCAATCCTCGGGGTCGGTTTGTCGGACCAACATCCAAAGAACTCGCGGCTCCACGGCAGCATGATAATGCGATCCAAATCAAATCTTGTTGCCCGATGAAGGCCGAGTAACGGCAAGTGCCGCGCGTTTTGAACGATGATGTCTAAATGCGATCGGTCCATGATCTTCAGATTTTTGGTACCGAATGCAATGCGGCAGGCGATTGCTCCTGTCCGCTTACCCTGGTGTACAGAAACAACTAAACCCGGCCTCAGTTTAAGGCCGGGCTTTTCTGGTGCTGTACTCTCGGGGAAATAGGTCGCGACGATGTCGAAACGGGATGGCGGGGGTGCGCACCCACGCCGGTTCACTTGCTTCCGACATACCCGTCGATAACGACATACTCGTCTTGTTCGAGAATTGGACGCGCGCGATCGGCCAGTGATTGGATCGCTTCGGCGGTCACATCGTCTTCGTAGTCGAACGCTTCCGGTGGTGGCGTCGTGCCACCCTTAGCGATCTCTCTCTCCTTACGGAGTGCGGACATCGATGGTCCTCCATTGTTCCTGAAAGACAAGCACACCCGCCCTTGGGACTCAACTACGGGGCGCTCCCTACGTTCCGCCCATATGGGCATGAAGGCAGTATCCGTAGGGTTAAAGTAGGTGCTTAGAATGTTGTAATCGGCTATTTGGGCATGTTTCTAGCATCCCACAAGGCCTGTGAATGTGACGTTTTGGTCACAATTTGAGTATTCTTGGCCGCCTAGGCCGACCCATATGCCGCTGGTCTCTAGGGCCCTGCTAGGTCCACCCCCTCCATTATGCCCTCAAAGCGTCGCCCTAAAAGCCCCGCCACGCCCCCTACAGCTTGGTCATCAGGGTGCTAGACCCCCGATGGGCACCAGCATGTAGGCGACGATCTCCGGCGGAGTCGGTTTTCGGCATTGTCCGTTCACTCGGTCAGCTTGCGCATGCGGCGCTGTTCGTCGGCGCTCAGGGTCGACGTTTCCAGAACCACGGTTTTGCGCCGCCGCGCCATCGCCAGCAGCGTGACGATGCCGCCAAGCAGCGCCAAAGGCGGCAGCGCCCACAGCAGAAGCGTCGACATTTCAAGCGGCGGCCGCAGCAGCACGAACGAGCCGTAGCGCGACACCAGATAATCGAGCACCTGCCTGTCGCTGTCGCCTTGCACCAGACGCTCGCGCACCAGCATGCGCAGGTCCTTGGCCAAAGGCGCGTCGGAATCGTCAATCGACTGGTTCTGACAGACCATGCAACGCAGTTCCTGTGACAGAACGCGCGCGCGCGCCTCGAGCGCCGGGTCTTTCAGGATTTCGTCAGGCGTGACGGCAAAGCCTGGCTGTGGCAGCAGCAGCGCGCCGAGCAATGCCAGGAGTCCGATAATGCGCGCGATGGTGCGCATGATGCTCTACTCCGCCGGCTGTAGCGTGGGTTTGGACGATTTCCCCGCCGGCTTCTTCGCCGGTTTCGGCGCACCGACGCGCAAGCGCCGGTCGGACAATGACAGCGCGCCGCCCAAGGCCATCACCAGCGAGCCGAGCCAGATCAGCAGCACCAGAGGTTTGAAATAAAGCCGGACAGCGACCGAGCCGTCTTCATTGACATCGCCCAGCGACAGATAAAGCTGGCTGAAGCCGCGCGTCAGCAACGCCGCCTCGGTGGTCGACGAATTGCGGGCGCCGAAGGTGCGCTTCGACGGCTCCATCACGCCGATGGCAACGCCACCGCTGCGCGCCGTGAACTTCGCCGCCACTTCGCGGTAATTCGGACCGGTCCGCTGCACCATGCCGTCGAAACTCAACTCGTAACCGGACAAAGAGACCGCCTGGCCCTGCTTGAGCGCGATGATGCGCTCCTCGCCCCAGGTGCTGGCGCAGACGATTCCGAGCAGCGTCACCGCCATGCCGAAATGCGCGACGGCCGTACCCCAGACCGACCGCGGCAGGCCGCGGCTGCGTGCGGCCACCGTCGCCAGCGGCAGTTTGAACAGACCCGTCCGCTCGACCAGATCGACGACAGAACCCGCCATCACATAAAACGCCAGGCCGATGCCGAACGGCGCCAGCACCGAGCTCATGCCCATGGCGGCAAAAGTGACCGCGATCGCCACAAGCCCAATGGCGAACGCCGCCATCAGCCGTTGCGCCACGCCGAGCAGGTCGCCGCGCTTCCACGCCAGCAGCGGGCCGAACGGCATGGCAAGCATCAAAGGAATGAACAGCGGCCCGAAGGTCAGGTTGAAGAACGGCGC
>JAUSBQ010000215.1 GCA_030651965.1 Pseudolabrys sp.
TTCGAGGGATCAGCGGCAACCGAAGCTGCATGGATACTCGTCGCTCATCTGAGGCTGCTGACAAGGCGCTTGGCAGCCCCTAAAACATTGGGCGCATTATGAGTCAGACTCTGAGGAGCAGAGGAATTTCCGTACAGGCCAGAGCGACGCTGTCCGCACCTCGCGACGCTAAGGCTTTTATAACGGATCGATAGCCCGAACGTGTGCTATCGCGAAAATCATTGTGAACCAGATCATCATAAATACTGGCGTGGATGAAATCTTTTTCGGCCTCGTTTGGGATCACCGCCTGAACGCCGTGCTCACGCAGAATTCTCGGATAAAAGTCACTTTCCATCGTCTTGCGCACGCCGAGAATTGCGACGCTTTTCAATCCTTGCGCTTTGATCGCCGCGGCTGTCACAGACGCGATGTGCAGGAACGGGACCGCCAGCCCGGGTTCGATTTCAGGAACGAAGCGGTGAACATCATTGCAGGTAATGACAATGAAGTCGGCGCCCGCTGCTTTCAACGCGTGAGCAGAAGCTGCGATCTGCCGACATGCCGCGGCTTCGTCGTTCCGGTCGATGACCGCAGACACATAGTCCTGCCGGTTTACACTTTCCAAAACGATCCGCGCCGACGTCACGCCGCCTGCGTCATCTCGTTCAGGCGCTTGTAGTACTCGGCTGTCGAAACCCAGCTCAAGCCGCCGATGAGACCAATCTTCTTCATGTGCAAATTCACATTCGATGTCGCCGAGCACTCAATCTCACGCAACGCCGTGGCCGAGCCGCACCGGCTCGTAGCCGTCGGCGGCGAGCGCCGCCATGATCTCGGCAGCGTGTTTGGCGTCGCGCGTCTCGATGGTGACGTCGAGTTTGGCGCCCTTGGCCGGCACGTCAAGCAGCAGGCGGCGATGCTCGACTTCCAGAATATTGGCGCCGAGTTCACCGAGCCGCGTGGCGATGATGCCGAGCACGCCGGGCTGGTCGGGGATCGCCAGCCGGAACGAGACGATGCGCGCCTCGCGCTCCAGTTCGCGCACCATGATGGAGGCGAGAATGCGCGGGTCGATATTGCCGCCGCACAGGATCAGCCCTACCCGCTTGCCGCGGAAGCGTGCCGGCTCGGCCAGAAGCGCGGCAAGGCCGGCGGCGCCGGCGCCTTCCGCCATCGTCTTCTGCAAGGTGACGTAGGCATTCACCGCGCGCTCGAGATGCGCCTCGTCGACCAGAATGACGTCGGACACCAGTTCACGGATCACCGGGAGCGTGAGCTTGCCGACATTCTTGACGGCGATGCCTTCGGCGAGCGTCGGCCCGCCGATCGGCCGGTTGCCATGCTCGAGCGCGTTCCACACCGACGGATAGAGCATCGCCTCGACGCCGACGATCTCGATCTTCGGACTGACCGCGCGCGCGGCAATGGCATTGCCGGCGATCAAGCCGCCGCCGCCGATCGGGATGACAAGCTGATCGAGGTCGCCGACCTCCTCCAGCATTTCCAGCGCGATGGTGCCCTGCCCGGCGATGACTTTCTCGTCGTCGTACGGATGCACCAAGGCCAGGCCGCGCTCTTTCTGGATGATCTCGCAGCGCGCCTGCGCGTCGGCGACCGACTGCCCGTCGAGCACGACTTCCGCACCATGCGAGCGGGTCGCAGCGACCTTCACGAAGGGCGTCGTCACAGGCATGACGATGGTCGCCGGAATGCCGAGATGCGCCGCGTGATAGGCCACCGACTGGGCGTGGTTGCCGGCCGACATGGCGATGACGCCGCGCGCCCGCTCCGCCGCCGTGAGCGAAGCGAGCTTGACCAGCGCGCCGCGGTCCTTGAACGAATTGGTGACCTGGAGATTTTCGTATTTGACGAAGACCTCGGCGCCGGTCAGTGCCGAGAGGCGCGGCGCCGGCAGCATCGGCGTGCGCAGCACGCGGCCGGCGATGACGCGGCGGGCCTCCTCGATATCGGCAATCGTCACGGTCATAGGTTGCTCACGGGTCGGCTTTGTCTCCGGGCCGGCGGCCCTCGTTCTGGCGCCACATAAGCATAACGCCCACTTGCGCGGGACCTCTATATTCGCCATTTCCAGGGTAGCGTTTCGCATGACGAGATGGGGGCAGTCGATGTCGATGGATATCAAACCGCACGCCTATGACCCGGTCCTGAGCCCGGAGTTGTTCGAGGGCGTGCTGGCGCGCCGGGTGCTGGCTTTCTTCATCGATTTCCTGGTGATCTCGATCCCCGTGGTGCTGGCGGCGATGTTCGTTTTCGCCTTCGGCATCGTCACGCTGGGCCTGGGCTGGGCACTGTACTGGCTGCTGCCGCCGGCCTCGGTGATCTGGGCCATCGTCTATTTCGGCGCCAGCCTGGGGGGCCCGCGTTCGGCCACCATTGGCATGCGGGTGATGGAGCTGGAAATGCGCACCTGGTACGGCGCGCCGGCCTATTTCGTGCTCGGCGCCGTGCATGCCATCGGCTTCTGGCTGTCGGTCTCGGCCCTGACCCCGTTCATCCTGCTGGTGGCCTTCTTCAACCAGCGCCGCCGCCTGCTGCACGACATCGTGCTCGGCACGGTGATCATCAACAATGCCGAACGGGCCGCCCAACTGCGGCGCTTCAGCGTCCCGCGCTAGGCCGGCAGCGGTAAAAATAAGAGCCGAGCGGCCTTTGACGGAACCGCCGCGCCGCGCAATGCTTGCGTATCGAGTCCACGGAACCCGCCAGAGCAGCCCGACGCAGTGACCCAGCACTCCCGCGACACGCCGCAATTCTACCTGACCGCGCCGTCGCCCTGCCCTTATCTGAGGGGCCAGGAGGAGCGCAAAGTCTTCACGCATCTGGTGGGCGAGCGCGCGGCTGAACTCAACGACCTCCTGACCCATGGCGGCTTCCGCCGCAGCCAGTCGATCGCCTACCGCCCGGCCTGCGAGACCTGCCGCGCCTGCGTCTCGGTGCGGGTCGTGGTCGCGGACTTCAAGCCGTCGCGCAACATGCGCCGCATCGCCGACCACAACGGCGACCTGATCGGCGACATGCGCAAGCCGGCGCCGACCTCCGAGCAGTATTCCGTCTTCCGCGCCTATCTCGCCGCGCGCCACCGCGACGGCGGCATGGCCGACATGACCGTGCTCGACTACGCGATGATGATCGAGGACAGCCACGTCGACACCCGCGTCATCGATTACCGCAAGCGCGGCCCCGATTCAGGCATCACCGGGCGCGGCGCCGGCAAATTGCTGGCGGTGGCGCTGACCGATGTGCTGAGCGACGGGCTGTCGATGGTCTATTCGTTTTTCGATCCGGAGGCCGGCGACCGCTCGCTCGGCACCTTCATGATCCTCGACCACATCGCCCGCGCCAAGGCGATGGGCCTGCCTTACGTCTATCTCGGCTACTGGGTGCCGGGCTCCAAGAAGATGGACTACAAAGGCCGCTTCCTGCCGCAGGAGCGGCTGCAGCCGTCGGGCTGGACAAGGGTTGAGGACTAGTGGAGCGAACCACTAGCGAGCATCCCTCATCCCGCAGTTGCGGACTGCTCCGCTCTATCAACCGAAACGTCGCAGGATTCAAAAACGACCCAAAGGCGGCCCAAAACCGGCTTCGATCCGCGGCGCCGGGCGCCGGGGACGCTTCTTGAGGCTGCCTTGTGGCTCGCCGCTCAAGACGACAACAAATTCGGTCGCCTCGCCGGTCTCCGGGCTCAAGGCCTCATCCGATATGATGAAGGCCGATCGCAGCGACACCCTCTCGGCGATAAAATCAAGTGCGTCCTGAGGAATGGTGATCCGGTCAAGCGCTGCTGACGCGCTGTCCTGTTCGGCCGCCATGCCGTCCTTGCCGTCCTTGCCGTCAGCCTTTCTCGCAGAGCCGGCAAGCGACACAACGCTCCATCTCATATCGGATCCGTTGCGTTCCGTCGCGGTGAAGACATGCGTGCCGATGGGACGGTCAGCATCGATGAATGTGACCGGTGCTTCCAGCATCGGCTCCCGTACCTGGCGGACGTAAAGCCGCTGGGTTTTGCGGCTGACAAAAACGGAGACCGGCTCGAGGGCGCGCGCGGCCCTGAGCGCCGCCTCGGCGGCGACAGCGCGCGCCTTTTCAGCCGCCAATGCCGCATCGCGGGCGGCTGTCATCGCAGCCTGCTTCGGTTGCAACTCGACTTTGCCCGCGGCCAATTGAACCTCGATTTCACCGATCCGCGCCTGAGCTTTGGCACGCGCTTCCTCGGCCTGCTGTTTTGCCTCCGCCGATGCGGCAGCGGCGATCTCACGGTCGGCTCCGCCCAATTCCCACACAGCCTTGATCTTGAGCGTTTCCATCTTGCGCACCGGCACCATCGCCGTCAGCCATTCCCGGTTGGCGGCCATGGCCGCGCGCCTCGCCTGCTCGGCCTTGCCGGCCGCCTCTTTCTCTGCCGCAGCCGTGGCCGCTGCCGCCGCCATTGCCGGACCTGTCTTTGGCCTGAACAGAGCCGATGGATCGATCATGACGGGCGCAGCACTGCCCGGTGAGACAATCACGCGCATGCCGAGTTTTGTCGCGCCAAACAGCCTTTCGGCAAACTCGTAGGGCAGCCGGACACAACCATGCGACGCGGGGTATCCGGGCAGAACACCGCCGTGCAGCGCGATGCCCGACCAGGTGATGCGCTGCATATGCGGCATGAAGGCATCGTCATAAATATTGGAGTAATGGTCCGCATTTTTCTGCAGGACCGTGAAGATACCGGCCGGCGTCTCGCGGCCCCTCTGGCCGCTCGAGACGGGCGCCTTCATGATCCAGCCCTTGTCATCGTAGACGGTGATCTGCTGATCGCGCAGCGAAACGATCGCCATGATCGGCTCGCCAGCAGGACGGGAAACAACCGACGCTTCTCGAAGCTTGGCAGCAGCGTCGGCAGAATCGTTCGTCGCGCTCAAGACGGCCAGACTGGCAACAATAGCAGGCGCGACGCGCCATCCGGACTTGCTGCACTTTGGGTTGACGCCATGAGATTTCACGTGGCCGCCCCGTGGTCGAACTAAAATCAATCCATGCCGCCGGCGAAGATTAGCACGTTTCCGGCTCACGGAACACCTGATGGCGTCCGGCTGGGCGTTGATCGAATACTACCCCGCTCAAGCGGCAGTTGTGCGCGCGCGCCGCCAGATGCCGTGCTTTGGCGCAAACAGAAACGCGGCCACGAAGAACATCGCCTGGACCAGCACGATGCAGGCGCCGGTGGCGCCGTCGAGGTGGAAGCTCGCGATCGTGCCGAGCGCCGCCGACACCGTCGCCACGACGGTGGCGATTACCAGCATGCGCTCGAAGCTGTCGGTCAGCAGGTAAGCAGTGGCGCCGGGGCCGATCAGCATGGCGATCACCAGGATGATGCCGACCGCCTTGAGCGAGGCGACGATCGTGAGCGACAAAAGCACCAGCAGGCCGTAGTGCAGCACCCGCACCGGCAGGCCGATGGTGCGGGCGTGGTTGGGGTCGAAGCAATAGAGCAGCAGATCGCGCCGCTTGATCAGCACGATCAGCAGCGTGCCGCCGGCGACGATAGCGGTCTCGATCAGATCGCGCGCAGTCACGCCCAGGACATTGCCGAAAAGAATATGGTTGAGATGCTGGTCGGTCTCGATCTTGCTGAAGATCACGAGGCCGAGCCCGAACATGCCGGAAAACACAATGCCCATCACCGTGTCTTCCTTCACCCGGCTGTTCTCCTTGAGATAACCGGTAAACAGCGCGCACGACAGGCCGGCAACGAAAGCGCCGACTGCGAGAGGCAGCCCGACGATATAGGCCAGCACGATTCCGGGCAGCACCGCGTGCGAAATGGCGTCGCCCATCAGCGACCAGCCTTTCAGCACCAGATAGCAGGACAGAACGGCGCAGACCGCCGCCACCAGCAGCGACACGACGAGCGCCCTCTGCATGAACGGGTAGCTCAACGGCACCAGGAGCCAATCGAACAATATGTTCATGCCGCCGCCTCGATCGCTTCAAGCCGCCGCCGCCGCGCCGCCAGCAGGCCATGCTTGGGCGCGAAATAGAAGGCCGCCAAAAACAGCAGCGTCTGCAGGCAGACGATGACGCCGCCGGTGGCGCCGTCGAGGAAATAGCTGATATAGGCCCCGGTGAAACTGGTGGTCACGCCGAGCGCGACACTGATGACGATCAGCCGGCCGAACCGGTCGGTCAACAGATAGGCGGTGGCGCCCGGCGTCACCACCATCGCGATCACCAGGCAGGCGCCGACCGTCTGCAACGCCGCCACCGTACAGGCGCTCAGCAGCGTGAAGAACAGCCCCTTCAGGAACGTGGTGTTGATGCCGATGCTGCGGGCGTGGCTTTCGTCGAAGAAGGTCACCATCATGTCCTTCCAGACCAGCAGCAGCACGGCGAGCGACACGCCGGCGATGATCGCGACCTGAACGACGTCTTCGTCGGCGATGGCGAGAATATTGCCGAGCACGATCGATTGGATGCTGACCGAGGTCGGCCAGATCGAGGCCATCAGCAGGCCGAGCGCGAACAGCGCGGTAAACACCAGGCCGATCACCGCATCCTCGCGCAGCCGCGACTTCTGCTTGACGAAGTTCATCGCCACCGAGGCAAGAATGCCGGCAAAGAAAGCACCGACCGCGAACGGCGCGCCGATGATATAAGCGGCGGCGACGCCGGGTACGATCGAATGAGCCAGCGCATCGCCCATCAGCGACCAGCCCTTAAGCATCAGATAGGCCGACAGAAAAGCACAGACGCCACCGACCAGCGCGCTCACCCACATGGCTTTCAGCATGTAGCCGTACTGGAACGGGATCAGCAGTTCGGTGAGCAGCGCGCTCATGTCACTTGCCATCCGGTTCCTGGCGGCGGCTGTGCTTGTCGCCGTACAGCACCAAGGGCCGCTCGTCGTCGGTCAGCACCGTGACGCTGCGGGCATCGGCATCGTCATGCAGCGCGGCGCCGCCGAGCTGGAAGTTGCGCAGCACGCCGCCGAAGGCCAGTTCGAGATTTTTCTGCGTGAACACTTCCGCCGTCGGCCCCGCCGCCAGCACCGTCCGGTTGAGCAGCACGACATGGTCGCAGAAATCCGGCACGCTGCCGAGATTATGCGTCGACACCAGCATCAGATGACCTGAGGCGCGCAATTCGCGCAGCAGGCCGACAATGGCCGCCTCGGTTTTGACGTCGACGCCGGTGAAGGGTTCGTCGAGCAGGATGATGCGGCCTTCCTGCGCCAGCGCGCGCGCCAGGAAAACCCGCTTCTTCTGGCCGCCGCTCAATTCGCCAATCTGCCGCTTGCGGTAGTCGCTCATGCCGACGCGCTCCAGCGCCTCGTCGACCTTGTATTGGTCGGCGCGCGAGGCCATGCGCAGGAAATTCATGTGGCCATAGCGGCCCATCATCACCACGGTCTCGACCAGCACCGGGAAATTCCAGTCGACGTCCTCGCTCTGCGGCACATAGGCGACGATGTTGCGCTTCAGCGCTTCGCCGACGGTCAGCCCGCACAGCCGCACCTCGCCGGCGGTCGGCCGCACGAATCCCATGATCGCCTTGAAGATCGTCGACTTGCCGCTGCCGTTGACGCCGACCAGCGCGCAGATGGTGCCGGGATCGAGGTCGAACGAGGCGTCGCGCACGGCGGTGAAGCCGTTCGGATAGGTGACGTTGAGATTGCGCACCGAAATGCTGGCGCCAAGCTTGGCGTCCGCCGCCGCGCCGATCTCGGGAACAAGAGCGTTCACGTGCCGAATCCCTTGGCGATGGTTTCCACCGTCACCTTCAGGAGATCGAGGAAGGTCGGCACCGGCCCGCCCGCTAGGCTGAGCGAGTCGACATAGAGCACGCCACCGTAGCGCGCACCGCTCTCGCGCGCCACCTGCTTGGCGGCGCGATCGGAGATCGTGCTTTCGCTGAACACGACGGGCACCTTGTTCTTGCGCACCAGATCAATGACCTTGCGGACCTGCTGCGGCGTGCCCTGCTCGTCGGCATTGATCGGCCAGAGATAGGCCTCGCGCATCTGATAATCGCGCGTCAGGTAGCTGAACGCGCCTTCGCTCGACACCAGGATGCGCTGCGCTTCTGGAATGGCCGACAGCCGCTTGCGCAACGGCTCGTCCAGCGCCTTGAGCTTGGCCGCATAGGCGGCGGCGTTGCGGTTATAGGTATCCGCATTGGCGGCATCGTATTTGACCAAGGCTTTGCGGATATTCTCGACATAGATCAGCGCGTTCGACGGCGACATCCAGGCGTGCGGATTGGGCTTGCCGCTATAGGGCCCCTCGGAGATGCCCATCGGCTCGACCCCCTCGGTGACAACCACGCTCGGGACCTCCTTGACGTTCTGGAAGAATTTTTCGAACCAGCGCTCGAGGTTGAAGCCGTTCCACAGCACGAGGCCCGCCTCCTGCGCCCGGACGATGTCGAGCGGCGTCGGCTGATAATCGTGGATTTCGGCGCCCGGCTTGGTGATGGACTCGACGACGGCGGCGTCGCCGGCAACATTCCGCGCGATGTCCTGGATCACCGTGAAGGTGGTGACCACCTTGAACGGTTTGCGCGGCGGGTTCTGGGCCGCCGCCGCGCCTTGGAAAAACAGGCCGGCGACCAAAGCCGCGGCGATCCCGCACGCCAGGCGCCGATACGCGAATTTCAAACCCATCTGTGCCCTCAATTCCTTTCGCGCGGCCGTCAGAACACCGCCCTCACTCGGATCGTCAGATCACCGATGAAGATGCTATTGCGAATTATTCGCAATATGAAGCGGACGCGCCGCGCCGTCAAGTCAGTTGCGAACTATTTGCAATAAGACCCGGCCCTCAGTCGTCCGTAATACCCCGTCCAGGCCGTGGCAGCAGTTCGTCTCAACTGATAGGGCATTTGGAACCTCCCGGGGACCACCGGGTTGGTTCGACTTGAAATCGGCTTTGGGGGGCCGCGATCGTGCAGAATAGTAAAATCCGGCCGCTCGCCGCCTGCGCGGTATTCCAGTGCTTGCAACGTTCGCCGACTCGTGCCGTCGCACGCGCTGACTGGCCCAGGAGCAAGCACGAATGATTCCGGAGTCGCTGTACATCGCGATCGTTCTCATCCTGATCGTGGTGGTCTTCATCGCGTTCGTCCGTGAGACACTCCCACCCGACGTGGTGGCGATGCTTGCTTTCGGCGTGCTTGTCGTCACCGGCATTTTGTCGTCCAAAGAAGCCCTCAGCGTCTTTTCCAACGCCGGCCCTATCGCGGTCGGGGCCATGTTCGTCCTCAGCGCCGCCATCGAACGGACCGGGCTGATCGATCGCTTTGGACGCATTGTGATCCGCAACGCGACGTTTTCGCCAGTTCTGGTGCTGGTCGCGTTCCTCGGCATCGTGATGTTTCTTTCCGCCTTCATCAACAACACCCCGGTGGTCGTCATCCTGACCCCCGTGGCGGTTCTCCTCGCCCGCTCCATGAAGATCGCGCCGTCCCGGCTGCTGATCCCGCTGTCCTATGCCTCTATTTTTGGCGGCGCGACGACCCTGATCGGGACGTCGACCAATCTGTTGATCGCCGGGCTGGTGAACGAAAGCGGTCTGCCGCCCATCTCCATGTTCGAGTTCACACTGCCCGGGGTGATCATGGGCATCGTCGGCGTCGCCTATCTGGCAATTTTCGGACGCTGGTTGCTGCCGGACCGCACGGTCACCAACGTCGACACGCTGGAGCGCCATTTCGTCACCGAATTCATCGTGCCGAAGGACTCCAAGCTCATCGGCAAGTCGTTGGCGAATGCCGGATTGTCGGGCGATCGCGGCGTCACCTTTCTCGATCTGATCCGCGACGGCCTGTCGCTGCGTTTCGGCCTGGAACCGATAACGCTGCAGGCCGGCGACCGCGTGGTCGTACGCTCGAATGCCTCCGACGTGATGGGCCTGCGCGAGTCGAACGAAATCTCCACAGGCACGGAAGAAAGCGAAGTCAAAAAAGTTGAAAGTCACGCCACGACGATGATGGAAGGCGTCGTCGCGCCTCAATCGCGGCTGCGCGGCTATCTCGTCTCGGACCTGAATTTCCGACGGCTGTTCGGCGTCTATATCGTCGCGATCTACCGGCAGGGTAGCCAGTTGAAGGGTGGCTTCGACAAGATCGTGCTCATGCCCGGGGACACGCTGCTGCTGGAAGGCCCGGCCGACGGACTGCGCCGCCTGTTCGAACGTCGCGCGCTGGTCAACCTGACCGATCCCACTGATGCCCCCTTCCGTCGCGACAAGGCGCCGATCGCGGCCACTGCGGTGATCCTGGTGATGGGGCTTGCCGCCTTCAACATCCTGCCCATTGAAATTCTGGCGCTCGTCGCCGCGGCCTTGGTTGTCGCGACCCGCTGTCTGACGGCCGAGGAGGCTTACGAAGCGGTCCAGTGGCCGGTGTTGATGTTGATCTTCGGAATGTTGGCGGTAGGAATGGCGATGGAGAAGACCGGAGCGGCGGCGCTGATCGTCCAGCATCTCGCCGTATTCGCGGAAGGGCTCGGCCCGGTATTTGTGGTGGCGCTTATCTATCTCATCACGTCGATATTGACGGAGGTCGTGAGCAACAATGCCTCGGCCGTCTTGTTGACGCCGATCGCCATTCGGCTCGCCGAACAGATGAGCGTCAATCCGCGTCCCTTCATCATGGCGGTCTTGTTCGCCGCCAGCGCCAGCTTCGCGACGCCGATCGGCTATCAGACCAACACCTTCGTCTATGGCGTTGGCGGCTACAAATTCTCCGACTTCGTGCGGATCGGTCTGCCGCTGAATGTGATCAACTGGCTTTTGGGAACGACGCTGATCGTCTGGTTCTGGCCGTTCTGAACGGCCGCGCAGCCTGAACCCACGCTTTCGCGGCCGGCGGATTACTCGTCCCCGCCCGGCTTCGCCGCCGTCGGTGTGCCGCGGAATTTGTTGTTCTTCGGCAGGCCTTGCGCGATGCGGCCGGCATCGGCGCGGTTGCCGCGCCAATCCTTCAATTCCTTCATGGTCAGCGTCTGGGTGCGGCCGGCGCCATCGACCCAGCTCAAGCCCGCCGACGCATTGAACGTCGTCACGTCGGACAGGCCCTTGTCGAGATAACGCTGCAACCGTACGCCGCGCCCGCGCGTCATTTCCGGCACCTGGTCGAGGGCGTAGATCACCATCTTGCGGTTCTGCCCGATGACGGCGAGCGTATCGCCATCAATGACGGTCATGGCCACCGCCTTGTCCGGCGCCTTCAGGTTGAGCACCTGCTTACCCTTGCGCGTAGTGCCGAGACACTCGTCTTCGGGCACGACAAAGCCGTTGCCCTGATAGCTCGCCACCAGCAGCTTGCGGCCGCCTTGATAGGAGAAGGCCGCGACGATGTCGACGTCCTGCTCGATATCGAAATAAAGCCGGATCGGCTCGCCGTGACCGCGCCCGCCCGGAAGCTTGGAGGCGTCGAGCGTGTAGAACTTGCCGTTGCCGGCGAAGATCATGATCTTCGCGGTGGTCTCGGTCTGGAACGCGAACTTCAACGAGTCGTCGGTCTTGAACGCGACCGTCGACAGATCGATAACATGGCCGCGCAGCGCGCGGATCCAACCCTTGTCGGAGACGACGACGGTGATCGGCTCGCGCACCACCATGGCCTCTTCGATCGCCGCCTCGTCGTGCTCGGGCGCGAGCGCAAAGCTGGTGCGGCGCTTGCCGAGTTCGGTCTTGGCGCCGAACGTGGTCTTGAGGTCCTTGATCTGGGCGGCGATCGCCTTCCACTGCTGATCGGTCGAGCCGAGCAGCGATTTGAGACCTTTCAGCTCGTCGCGCAGTTCCTTTTCCTCGCCGCGGATTTGCATTTCCTCGAGCTTGCGCAAGTTGCGCAGGCGCATGTTGAGGATGGCGTCGGCCTGCACATCGGAAATCTTGAAGGTCTTCATCAGGACGGGCTTGGGCTCGTCCTCGCCGCGGATGATCTTGATGACCTTGTCGAGGTTGAGATACGCGACCAGGAAGCCGCCCAGGACTTCGAGCCGGTGCTCGATCTGGCCCTGGCGGAATTTGGAACGGCGGATGAGAACGTCGCGCCGGTGCTCCAGCCATTCGCTCAGGACTTCGGCAAGCCCGAGCACCTTGGGGATGCGGCCTTTGACCAGCACGTTCATGTTGAGCGGAATGCGGTTCTCAAGCTCGGTCAGCTTGAACAGCGATTCCATCAGCAAGGTCGCATCGACCGTGCGGGCGCGCGGCTCGATGACGAGGCGCACGTCCTCGGCAGATTCGTCGCGCACATCGGCGACCAGCGGCAGTTTCTTGTCGTTGAGCAGTTCGGCGATCTTCTCGACCAGCCGCGACTTCTGCACCAGCCACGGCATTTCGGTGATGACGATCACATAGGTGCCGCGCGAGCCTTCTTCCTGATGCCAGCGCGCCCGCACGCGGAACGAGCCGCGCCCGGTGGCATAGGCTTCGGCGATCGCCTCCGGCGGATCGACGCAGATGCCGCCGGTCGGGAAATCCGGGCCCTTGACGTATTTCAGCAGCGTCTTGGAGCGCGCGTTCGGCGTCTCGATCAGATGCAGCGCGGCGTCGCACAATTCGGCGACGTTGTGCGGCGGGATCGACGTCGCCATGCCGACGGCGATGCCTTGCGAGCCGTTGGCCAAAAGATTGGGGAACGCCGCCGGCAGCACCGACGGCTCCTTGTCGGTGCCGTCATAGCTCGGGCGGAAATCGACGGCGTCCTCGTCGATACCGTCGATTAGCAGCCGCGCGACTTCGGTCAGCCGCGCCTCGGTGTAGCGCATGGCAGCGGCGTTATCGCCGTCGATATTGCCGAAGTTGCCCTGCCCGTCGACCAGCGGATAACGCTGCGAGAAATCCTGCGCCAAGCGCACCAGCGCGTCATAGATCGCCTGGTCGCCGTGCGGATGGAAATTGCCCATCACGTCGCCGACGACCTTGGCGGATTTCTTGAACGCCGAGTTCGGGTCGAGCCGCAATAGCCGCATACCGTAGAGGATGCGGCGGTGCACCGGCTTCAAACCGTCGCGCGCGTCCGGCAGCGCCCGATGCATGATCGTGGACAGTGCGTAAGCCAGATAGCGCTCCTCGAGCGCGACCTGGAGCGCAACGTCCTCGATGTGGCCTTTTTCGGGGGGAATCAGTCTTTTACCCATGGTGGAGTGCTACTGCGCCGACCGGCGATGAACAAGCGATGAACGCGCCGGCCAGCAAATCTTCCGAAAACGGTAGGTATCTACTGAACTTAGCAGGGTGATCCGCGTTACTCCCTGCGCGGAACACAAGATGGAACCGGTTGCCGCGATCTCGACAAGATTCCGGAGGACCAAGATTCCTGGTGACGAAGCGACTACCGGCCCCGCCGCGAACCGGTTTTCGGATCGACGTCTCGGCAACGAAATACGGATTTGAGTCTTGCGCGGATCAGGCCTGATCCGCGCGCGCTCTACCGGTAACTGGAGGAAATGCACATGCGAACGATTATTCTCTCGGCTCTGTTGGGCCTCGGCATCGGTCTGGCCGGTATCCCTGCGGCAAGCGCGGCCCCGATTTCGGGTCTCTCGTCGGTCGCAGTCGAAGGGTCGCTGATCCAGGATGCTCAGTACTCTCGCCGGCGCCACTATCGCCCCCGTCCGCGCGTCGTCTGCCGGACGATCCGTGTCTGCCGCACTGGTTACTATGGCCGCCGCTGCCATAATGAGCGCGTCTGCCGCCGCGCTTGGTAATCGGCTACGACTAGATTTTGCACCGGTCCGGCCAAAAGCCGGGCCGGTTTTCTTTTAACGGGCCATGCGCTACGCCACGTTCGGCAGTGCTCGTGTCAGCGCGGCGATGAAATGCGTGCGCTCGTCGGCCAGCCGCATGCCGCGCGGCTCCAGCACATGGCGCGACAGGAAGAACCCGGTCAGCGCGAAGCCGTCTTCGAGATCGCTTCCAATTGGCTCGCCATCGCCGTCACGCATGAAGGCCGGCAGCCGCAACATGCGGTCGGCATAGGGCTCGCCGGCCGAGCGTGACACCGCCCGCCCCGATTTCGGCGAGACATAGATGAGATCGCCGGTCGCACCGGTCGCCGCGCATTGCTCGAGATCGAGGCCGAAGCCGAGCTCGGACAATATCTGCAATTCGAAACGCGCCACCATCGGCGCCGCCCAGGCGGCATCTTCCAGACGGTCGAGGATCTGTTCGAATATATTAAACAGGCCTTCGTGCGGATCGCGCTCCGGCAGCAGCCGCATCAAGGCCGCCAGATGGGTGACGCCGTAGATGGCATGCGAGGCGCCAAAAAAATTCGACGCACGCTGCCGCATCGGCTCGACCGTGTAATTGCCGAGATGCTCGTCGAGCCGCGCCCGCCACGAGGCGTTGACGCTGTTGCCGGTTTGCAGGATCGGCTTCATGCGCGTGCCGAAGCCGCCGCGCACCATGCCGAGATGGCGGCCGTGCTCGCGCGTCATCAGCTCGAGGATGGCGCTGGCCTCCCCGTGCCGCCGCACGCCGATCACGATGCCTTCATCGGTCCATTGCATAGAATCAGTTTAGCAGACTCGCACGGCAAAGAGCGCCCTGTGTGCGCCTTACTCCTTCGGAAACTCCAGCCCCATCGCGCGGTAGCGTTCCGGGTCGTCGCCCCAGCCCTCGCGCACCTTCACGAACAGGAACAGGTGCACCTTGTGCTCGACGATGTCGACGATTTCGCGCCGCGCGCTTTCGCCGATCGCCTTGAGGGTCTGGCCGCCTTTGCCGATGACGATCTTGCGCTGGCTTTCGCGCTCGACATAGATCGTCTGCTCGATGCGGGTCTCGCCGTTGCGCAGTTCCTTCCAGCTCTCGGTCTCCACCGTCGAGTGGTACGGCAATTCCTGATGCAGCCGCTCGAACAGCTTTTCGCGGGTGATTTCGGCCGCGAGCTGGCGCATTGGCGCGTCCGACATCTGGTCGGCCGGATAGAGCCAGGGGCTCAGCGGCATGCGCTCGGCCAGCCATTGCTTGAGATCCTGCACGCCGTCGCCGGTCAAGGCCGAGATCATGAAGGTCGCCTCGAACTTGGCCTTCTCGTTGGCGATCTTGGTCAAAGTCAGCAATTTGTCGCGGGGCACCAGATCGATCTTGTTGAGGATCAGGATCTTGCGCGTCTTCACCTCGGCCAGCCGTTCCAGCAGCGACTCCGCCTCCTCGTCGACGCCCTTGCGCGCGTCGATCATGACGCCGACCAGATCGGCTTCGTGGGCGCCGCTCCAGGCGGTCGTTACCATGGCGCGATCGAGCCGCCGCTTCGGCGCGAAGATGCCCGGCGTATCGACGAAGATGATCTGCGATTTCTCATGCACCGCGATGCCGCGAATGAGCGCGCGCGTCGTCTGCACCTTGTGCGAGACGATGGTGACCTTGGAGCCGACCACCGCGTTCAAAAGCGTCGACTTGCCGGCATTGGGCGCACCGATCAGCGCGACGAAGCCGCAGCGGGTGTCGACCCCGACCGGCGTCTGTAGATCGGCAGTCTTGTTATCGGACATCGATTTTGTCTGCTTTCACGCCGACTTTGGTCAGCATATCCAAGGCCGCGGCCTGCTCCGCCGCGCGCTTGGACGCCCCCGAGCCTTCGGCCTGCGGCCGGTCGGGCAATACCACCGCCACTTTGAAGATGGGATCATGATGCGGGCCGGTGCGCGCCAGTTCCTTGTAGACCGGCGTCGGCAGGCCGCGCGCCTGCGCCCATTCCTGCAACATGGTCTTGGCGTCGCGCAACGGCTTCACAGTTGCGATCATGCGGCCCTTCCAGAACTTCGACACCAATGCGTCGGCGGCGGCATAGCCGCCGTCGATGAACACCGCGCCGACCAGACCCTCGCAGGCATCCGCCAGGATGGTGGTGCGCAGCCGTCCGCCGGCATGCGATTCCGAATTGCCGAGCCGCAGCGCCGGGCCGAGATCCATTTCCTTGCCGACCGCCGCGCAAGTCTCCTTGCGCACCAGATCGGCCAGCCGCCGCGACAGCTCGCCTTCGTTCGCTTTCGGGAATGCGCGATAGAGCATGTCGGAAATCACCAGACCGAGAACATGGTCGCCCAGAAATTCAAGACGCTGATAGCTTGAGACGCGGTTCTGCGGCCCGCCCGACAGCGCCGAGATGTGCGTCAACGCGCGTTCCAGCAATGCCTTGTCGGAAAAGCTGTAACCAATCCGTTCTTCGAGCGCGGCGCGGTCTTTAACTTTACTGCGGCTCATCGGACAATCGTGAACAGCCTGTTCCAGCGCACGGCGACCGGCCAGCGCCAGAATTGCCAGGCCCGTTCGCCTTCATAGACCGAGAAGAAGAT
Organism: Pseudolabrys sp.; assembly: GCA_030651965.1. GTDB lineage: Bacteria > Pseudomonadota > Alphaproteobacteria > Rhizobiales > Xanthobacteraceae > Pseudolabrys. The sequence continues at coordinate 16,298 of JAUSBQ010000215.1, forward strand.
GATCTGCGCCTTGCCGACGATATTCTCGAACGGCACGAAGCCGACCTGATCGAAGCGGCTGTCGGTCGAGTTGTCGCGGTTGTCGCCCATCATGAAATAATGGCCGGCCGGCACCGTATAGGGCCGCGTGTTGTCGGCAAAACCGTTGTCGACCAGATCGAGCGTCTCGAACGAAACGCCATTCGGCAGCGTGTCCCTCCAGCGCTTGACCGGCGCGTCATGCGCGCCCTCCTCGGTCTCGATGAAATCGGTGATGCGCTCGTGCTTCACCGGCACGCCGTTGATCGAGACGACGCCCCCATTCACCTGGACGATGTCGCCGGGCAGTCCGATGACGCGCTTGATGTAGTCGGTCGAGGTATCCTTGGGCAGTCGGAACACGACCACGTCGCCGCGCTCGGGCATAAAGCCGCCGGGCAGACGCCCGGAAAACAGCGGCGGCGACAAAGGCAACGAGTACTGGCTGTAGCCGTACGAGTATTTCGACACGAACAGGTAATCGCCGACGAGCAGCGTCGCCTTCATCGAGCCGGACGGAATGTTGAACGGTTGGAATAGGAACGTCCGGATCACTAGCGCGATGATCAACGCGTGAAAAATCACGCGGATCGTCTCGCCGACGCCGCCTTCTTTCCGCTTGGTACCGGATGTCACGCTCATTGCGCCTTTCGTCCTAAATGTCGCCCAAAATCGACATTGCCGCCCCGGCGGTCTTGTAGCGGGAGAGTTCACGCGGTGCAATGAAGTTCACTGAAACTATTGTACAAGTCTTTGTCAGACTTGGCTTTATCGCCTCAGCGCGAATCGCCGGCCGGCGCCGACGGGACCGCCGAAATAATGACAATGGCCTGGGCCATCGGGCCTTCGTCGGTCAGCGATACATCGATGCTGGCCTCGTGGCCGGGCGGCAGCATCGATTGCAGGCGCCTGAGGGCGCCTCCGGTGAGCTTCATGGTCGGCCGCCCCGACGGCAGGTTGACCACCCCCATGTCGCGCCAGAACACGCCTGCGCGCATGCCGGTGCCGAGCGCCTTGGAGCAGGCCTCCTTGGCGGCGAAACGCTTGGCGTAGGTCTCGGCGGCATTGGCGCGGCGTTCGGCCTTGGCGCGCTCGAGTGGCGTAAAGATGCGGTTGAGGAAGCGCTCGCCGTGCCGCTCGATGGTCTTGGCGATGCGGCGCGCGTCGCAGAGGTCGGAGCCCATGCCCAGAATCATGCTTTGCTCCTTTTGCGCATGATCTTGTCCGAAAACCGGTTCCCATCCCCGATCGCGGTCGAGGACATGCTTTTCGGGATCATGCGCGCTTCCGCCCGCGCGCCATCGCCGCGCGCATGAAGGCGACGGTTTCCGGCAGGCCCTCGAAGATCGCCTCGCCGATCAGGAAGTGGCCGATGTTGAGTTCGACGATCTGCGGCAAGGCCGCGATCTCCTCGGCGCTGGCGTAATCGAGTCCGTGGCCGGCATGCACTTCCAGCCCGAGGCTTGCGGCCAGCGCGGCGCCGGCGACGATCTGTTTCCATTCCGCCTCGGCTTGCGCCGTCTGCGCTTGCGCCAAAGCATCGCACCAGGC
>JAUSBQ010000216.1 GCA_030651965.1 Pseudolabrys sp.
TGATGAAGAAGCTGATCCCGCGCGTCGAGAGCCTGAAGATCGGTCTATCAACCGATGCGCAGGCCGATTACGGCCCGGTGGTGACACAGGCGGCGCTCAATCGTATCCGCGATTATGTCGACACCGGCGTCAAGGAAGGCGCCACGCTTGCCGTCGATGGCCGCGGCTTCAAGATGCAGGGCTATGAGAAAGGCTTCTTCATGGGCGGCTGTCTGTTCGACAACGTCAAGCCAGACATGAAAATCTACAAGGAAGAAATCTTCGGCCCGGTCCTGTCGGTGGTGCGCGCCAAGGATTATGAGGAAGCGCTCCGCCTGCCCTCCGAGCACGACTACGGCAACGGCGTCGCCATCTACACCCGCGACGGCGACACCGCGCGCGATTTCGTCAGCCGCGTGCAGGTCGGCATGGTCGGCGTAAACTTTCCGATCCCCGTGCCGCTCGCCTATCACACCTTCGGCGGCTGGAAGCGCTCCGGCTTCGGCGACCTGAACCAGCATGGCCCGGACTCGGTGCGCTTCTACACCAAGACCAAGACCATCACGCAGCGTTGGCCGAGCGGCACCAAGGAAGGCGCCGAGTTCTCGATCCCGACCATGAAGTAAGGCGCGTTCGCCATGAAGCGCCTGATGGCCGCGGGAGCAGTCCTTTCCGCCATCGCACTTGCCGGCTGTGCCGGCGGCGCGGGCACTTCGTCTTTTTTGTCAGACCGGCCGCCACCGGGCGCGGCTGATCTGACAATGGTCGGCCGCTGGATGCTGGCTGCTCCGAACGCACCGGCCTGCGGCCTGAATTTCACCGCCAAGCCCGGCGCGACAGAAGGCGCGGTCGCGCCGGAAGGCGGTTGCCCGGAACGTTTCTTCACCGCCCGGCGCTGGACGCTCCAGCAGAACGCGCTCACCATCAGCGACGACGAAAAGAACATGCTCGGTCAGTTTACTTTCGCCGGCGACGGTTTCGAGGGAAAATCGAACATCGGCAAGCCGCTCAGTCTGACGCGCTGACGGCGCCGTCAGCATCCCCGCACACGAACAAGGCCACACCCGATGTCCGACTATCAGCTTTACTGCTTCGCCCAGTCCGGCAATGCCTACCGCGCCGCGCTGATGCTCAATCTGATCGGCGCCGACTGGGAGCCGGTGTGGGTCGACTTTTTCGCCGGCGGCGTCCAGCGCACGCCCGACTACCGCGAGGGCGTGAATGAAATGGGCGAAGTGCCCGTGCTGGTCGATGGCGCAAAGCGCCTGACGCAGTCCGGCGTGATCCTCACTTATCTGGCGCGCAAATCGGGCAAGTTCCTGCCGCAAGGCGAGGACGAGGAACTGGAGTCGCTGCGCTGGATTATTTTCGACAACCAGAAGGTCAACGGCTTTCTCGGACCGTTTCGTTTTCTCAAGACCTTGGCCAAACCGCCCGGCGACCCGGCGGTGCTGGCGTTTCTGAAAGCCCGCATCGACAACAATCTGGCCATCGTCAACAAGAGGCTGACCGGCCGCGACTTCCTGGTCAGCGACAGGCCGACCATCGCCGACGTTTCAATGACCGCCTATTTGTATTATCCGGCGGAGGAATTCGGCTTCGACATCGCCAAGGAGCATCCGGCCATCGGCGCCTGGCTCAAGCGCATGGAGGCTCTGCCCGGCTGGGGCCATCCTTACGATCTGATGCCGGGTTATCCATTCGGCACGCAAGGCTATCGGAATAAATAGCTCTAGTCGTGCCTATGGCCGTGCGCATGGGCGTCATGATGCGCATGGCCGTGTCCATGTTGATGGTCGTGGCTGTGATCGTGGCCGCAATGCGCGTGATCGTGATCATGCCCATGGTGGTGATCGTGCGCTTGATCGCGCGCCGCCGCCGGCGCATAGGCGCCGCCTTCCGGCTCGAACGGCGCATCGATCGACGTCACCTTGGCGCCGAGCGCCGCCAGCAACGCTTCCACTGCGTCATCGCGCCGCGCGCGGATGCGGTTCGGCAACAGTTGAACCGCGATATGCCGATCACCCAGGTGCCAGGCTAATCGCGCCAGCGCAGCAACGTCAGCGGCGCGCGCCTCGATCAGCGGCTCGGGCGCCGCCACCACTTCGACCAATGTGCCATCGTCGAGCGACAGCAGATCGTCGGTGCGCAGACGCGGCGCGCCGTGCAGGTGAATATCGATGACGATGCCTTTGACGCTCGTCGCGGACGTCGGCTCGCCGCTGCGCTTCGCATAGTCAAGGATGACGGTATCGGCGACTGGCCGCAAAACGCCCGATTGCTCTTGGCGATGATCGGCGGCGATGATGCCGGTTGCGCGCGGCATGTCAGTTCAGGCGTCCCGGCCGGTCTTGTTCGCCGGGGGCTTCCGGGATCGGCTCGCCAGCAGTGTCGGTTGCGCTCGGCGGCGCGGCCACTGCTTCGGCGGCCAGCGCGTCCTTGCGCGTATAGTCCCGATAGGACAGCCAGCCGAGCGGCAGACAGAGGAGAAAAACAATCGCGCCGAACGACAGCACTTCCCACGGATAGCTGATCAGCAGCGCGAACACCAAAACCACGACGACGAACACCGGCAGCACCATTTCCGGTGGCACCCGTTTGCCGACGCGCTTGCCGGAGAACACCGGCAATCGCGACACCATCAACAAGCCGATCGCCAGCGTGTAGAACAAGGTTAGCCAGATAGTGACAAGGCCTTTGGGGACGCCGAGGAAGAACAGATAGATCGGCAGCAGCACGGTCAAGGCGCCGGCCGGCGCCGGAATGCCGGTGAAGAAGTTGCCGGCCCAGGCCGGCTTGTTGGGGTCGTCGATCATCACGTTGAAGCGCGCCAGCCGCAAAGCCGCGCAGATGGCGAACACCAGCGCGACGATCCAGCCCGCCGACTTCAGTTCGTGCAAGCCCCAGAAATAGAGGATCAACGCCGGCGTCACGCCGAAATTGACGAAGTCCGCCAGACTGTCCAGTTCGGCGCCGAAACGCGACGTGCCCTTGAGCATGCGCGCGACGCGGCCATCAATGGCGTCAAGCACGGCGGCGAAGACGATGGCGCCGAGCGCCAGTTCAAGCTTGCCCTCGATGGCGAGGCGGATCGCGGTCAGGCCGGCGCAGAGCGCCAGCAAGGTGATGAGGTTGGGCAGCAGCGTCCGCACCGGGATCGCCTTGAAGCGGCGGCGGCGGGGCGACTGCGTCGGATCGATGGGTTGAAAGACCATAGCGTCAATATAGCCGCTTACGGCCCCCGGCGCCACGCCGATTGGCCGGAGTTCCCGGGCGCCGTTAACGAACGCCGGGGCGGCCCATCAGCCGGCGCGGAAGCTGCGCCCCTCGTCGGTGGCGCGCAGATCGGCCAGCACCGTCTCGCCCGCCAACGACGTCTGGCCGACCGCGACCAGCGGCGCGGTGCCTTCCGGCAGATAGACGTCGAGCCGCGAGCCGAAGCGGATCATGCCGAAGCGCTCGCCGGCGCCGAGCGGCTGCTGCTCGCGCACGAAGCAGACGATGCGCCGCGCGATCAGCCCGGCGATCTGCACCACCGCGATGCGCGTGCCGGCGGCCGACAGCACCACCGAATTGCGCTCGTTGTCGAGCGAGGCCTTGTCGAGATCGGCGTTGAAGAATTTGCCCGGCTGATACAGGATTTTCTCGACCCGGCCGGTCACCGGACTGCGGTTCACGTGGCAGTCGAACACGCTCATGAACACGGAAATGCGCAGCATCGGCGTCGGCCCGAGACCCAGCTCGTGCGGCGGGGCCGCGGTCGTGATCATGCTGACGCGGCCGTCGGCGGGCGACACCACCAGACCTTCCCGCACCGGCGTCACCCGCGGCGGGTCGCGGAAGAAGTAGGCGCACCACAAAGTCAGCACCGTGCCGACCCAGCCCAATGGCGTCCAGATCCAGAACAGGATCAGGCTGGCGAAGGCAAAGGCGCCGATGAAGGGATAGCCCTCCGGCGTAATCGGCACCATCTGCTGGCGGATCGAATCATAAATCGACATTCGGTTATCCTATTCCACTGCGTCGGCCGGCGCATCCACCGGCAGTGTCGCGGCTTCGGTGATTTGATCGGTGACCGCCGGCGGATTGCGGTTGGGCGTGGCTTCGTCCTCGGCGGCGCGGGCGAGCTTCTCGCGCGCCTCCTCGGCTTCGCGCTGCCGGTTCCACATGCTGGCGTAGAGCCCGTCCTTGGCCAGCAGCGCATGGTGATTGCCGCGCTCGACGATTTCGCCCTGGTCGAGCACGATGATCTCGTCGGCGCCGACGATGGTCGACAGCCGGTGTGCGATCACTAGCGTCGTGCGCCCCTTCGATATCCGCTCCAGCGCGTCCTGAATTTCTTTCTCGGTGTGGCTGTCGAGCGCCGAGGTCGCCTCATCCAGCACCAGGATCGGCGGCGCCTTCAAAATCGTCCGCGCAATGGCGACGCGCTGCTTCTCGCCGCCGGACAATTTCAGGCCGCGCTCGCCGACTTCGGCGTCGTAGCCTTTCGGCGCCAGACGAATGAAGCCGTCGATCTGGGCGAGCCTGGCCGCCTCTTCGACCTCGGCGTCGCTGGCTTCCCAGCGGCCGTAGCGGATGTTGTAGCGGATGGTGTCGTTGAACAGCACGGTATCTTGCGGCACCATGCCAATGACCCGGCGCAGCGATTTCTGCGTCACCTTGGCGATGTCCTGCCCGTCGATGGTAATGCGGCCGCCGGGCAGATCGTAGAACCGAAACAGCAACCGCGAGATCGTCGACTTGCCGGCGCCGGACGGGCCGACCACCGCAACCGACTTGCCGGCCGGCACCTCGAAGCTGATGCCTTTGAGGATGCGGCGCCCCGGCTCATAAGCGAATTCGACGTTCTCGAAACGGATGGTGCCGCTGGCGACTTTCAGCGGCGCTGCGTTCGCCTCGTCCTTGA
>JAUSBQ010000219.1 GCA_030651965.1 Pseudolabrys sp.
GGCCGTACACATGAACACCCGTCATGTCGTCTCCAGCAATGCCTGGTTCGGCGGCGGCGCCGATCTGTCACCAGTACTGGACAAGCGCCGGACGCAGGACGACCCCGATACGCTGGCGTTCCACGCGGCGATGCGCGCGCCCTGCAACGCGCACAGGCAAGTCGCCGACTACGCCAAGTTCAAGACATGGTGCGACGACTACTTCCACCTCAAGCATCGCAATGAGCCGCGCGGCATCGGCGGCATTTTCTACGACTATCTGGAAACCGACTGGGACAAGACCTTCGCATTCACGAAGGACGTCGGGCGCGCCTTCCGCGACATCTATCCGGTGCTGGTCGAAAAGAATTTCACCGCGCCCTGGAGCGAGGCCGAGCGCGACGAGCAGCTCGTCCGCCGCGGCCGCTATGTCGAGTTCAACCTGCTCTATGACCGCGGCACGATTTTCGGCCTGCGCACCGGCGGCAATGTCGACTCGATCCTGTCGTCGATGCCGCCGATGGTGAAGTGGCCTTAAATCTCGCTATGCGCCCCCTGCCCGCAATGATTGCGCGAGAGAGCGTCCAGGTTGTGCCCAAGTCGCGAATCGATCACAAACTAACGGGTTGCCTTCCGGGAGTTTACAGGCGCGGCATGGGGAATTCAGAGCCAAAGTTCGCGGCCCGCCCCAACGATCACCTTGGCCAGAATTGGTGCGTGCACGTGATCTGGCCGTCGGGCGCGACCGATCTGATCACCGGCTTTCCCACTCAGTATTCGGCGGTCGAATGGATACGCCGCGACTCGGCCAACTGGACGGTCGACAAGATCCTGAACAGCCCGGATTAGGCCGGCTTATCGAAACACCGCGACGATCATCATCACGCCGCCCAACAGCACGATGGCGTCTAGGATCGCGGTGTGGACATGCACCGGCATGTGGTTGACGAGAAGCCGCGCCAGGAACGCGCCCGGAAAGGCGATGACGCCGATCAGCAGCGCCAGCGCGACGGTCTGCGCGGTCAGAACACCGGCGATGCCGAACACGGCGACTTTCACCAGACTGACAGCGATCGATATCGCCGCGTCGGTGGCGACCACCGCCGCGCCTTCGACGCCCGCCGCCATCAGCAGCGACAGCATGATGATGCCGGAGCCGGCCGTTCCGCCGACCACAACGCCGTAACCGGCTGCGCCTGCGGTGAAGCCGCGATCATCGATACGTATGTTGTGGTACTTCAACAGCCGCCGCAGCGGCACGCTGAGGATCAGCATCGAGCCGATCACCAGCGCCGCGCCTTTGCCGGTCAGGTGGGTGTAGCCCCAGGCGCCGAGCACGCAGGTCGGCACCGACGCAGCAATGCCCAAAAGAGCGCGCCGCCGGTCGAGATATTTGAAGAAGGCCGAAACGCGGCCGAAATTATTGAACAATGCCGCGATGGCGATGATCGGTACGACGGGCGCGGCGCCAATCATCGGCACCAGCACCGGCGGCATCAGCGCGCCATTGCCGTAACCCGAGACGCCGCCAATCACGGAAGCGATCAGCGCGACGCAGGCGACCAGCAGAAGCTGCGCCAGTGAAATGTCGGCAAAACCGGAGAAAATATCCATTCAGCGCACGGGCGTGAGATCGGCGGGCGAGATCAGCACGCCGAAGCGCTCGCACCAGATCACCACGCTCGGATAGTTCTTGAGATCGACACTCGCCGGAATGGCATAGCGCTGGCTGCCCTTGAAGGCGCGCAGGCGGCCGAGATCGACATACATCGCGTCTTTGATCGCCGCTTCGTCGCGGACATTGGCGTTTGGCACCAGATAAACGTGATAGGCCGGCCCCGGACCGACCTCGAAATCCGGCTCCAGAAACACGGTGCGCTCATAGACGCTGACCTTGCCGCGTCCCCAGTGCACAGGATCGGACGGCTTGGCGTGAATGAATGTGCCGGTCGCCACGGTTGCGGCTGCGGCTTGCGCCGGCGCGACAGAAGGCGCCGCGGCGCCGATATCGGCTTGCGTGAGTTGCTCCGCGGCCGGTGGCGGCGGAAACACATATGGAAAGAAAAAGAAGCCGAGCGCGACACCGAAACCGGTGCCGAGGATGCCGCCCAGCAAGAAGATGACTATGCCACGCCCGATGCTGCTCATGGACCTCCCCGATCGGCAAAGCCTAACCGGATTGGCAGTCGCCGTCACGCAGACTGCGATTTCGCCGCCGCTTTGTCCGCGATTTTTTCCAAAGCGCCAGCGTCGCCGGGAAACCCTTGCGCCACCCACGCCGCTTCGGCCGCGCGCAAGGCCGCGCCCAGCGCCGGGCCTTTTGCAATGCCGCGCTTAATGAAGTTGGCCGCCTTCAACGGAAACACCGGCGCGGTAAAGCGCTGCGGCAATGTCGCCAGTTCGAGCCATGCAGCGTCATGCGCCGATGCCTGCGAGCGCGCCCAGCCGAGCAACGCGTGGTCGGTGAATGCCTCCGGTCTAAGCCGGTAAATCAAGGCGCGCGCGCCGCCCTCGCCGATCGACGGCGAAATCCGCCGCCAGCCTTCCGCCATCGAGATCAGCCGCGCATGTTCGTTGTTGGTCAGCCGCAGCCGCGCGAACAGCCGCTCGGCGTCTTCTACGACCGATACGCCGAGCGCGCCGAGCCGGCGCACCGGGCTAGCCTTGGCGCCGATGGCTGCTTCGACCTTGGTCAGGTTGACGAACGCCGCCAGATAAGTGACGCCGCCGAGCGTGCGCAACGTCAGCCCGGCATCGGCCATGACGACCAAAGTCGGCACCGCATGCGCCCCGACCAGAAGCTTCATCATCTCCATGCGCACGCGCTCGCGCGACAACTGGTCGAGACCGTCGCGGCCGGCAATGCAGGCGGCAAGGCCTTCGGCATCGGGATGGCCGCCCGGCCCATAGACGGCGTGAAAGCGGAAGAAGCGCAGGATGCGCAGGTAATCCTCGGCGATGCGCTTATGCGGATCGCCGATGAAGCGCACGCGCCGGACCGCGAGGTCGTCGAGACCGCCGGTATAGTCATGGACCATGCCGTCGCGCGTGACCGACAGAGCATTGATGGTGAAGTCGCGCCGCGCGGCGTCTTCCTTCCAATCGCGGCCGAAGGCGACCTTGGCGTGCCGGCCGTAGGTCTCGACATCGGTGCGCAAGGTGGTGACTTCAAACGGATGCTTGTCGATGACGACGGTCACGGTGCCGTGCTCGATGCCGGTCGGCACCGCTTTGAAACCCGCCGCCTTGACGCGGCGCACGACGTCGTCCGGCACCGCGGTGGTGGCGACGTCGATTTCGTGAATCGGCGTATCGATCAGTGCATTGCGCACCGCGCCGCCGACCACACGCGCTTCCTCGCCGTCGCGGTCGAGCACATCGAGCAGGCGCGCCAGTTCGGCCGCGAATGGCCACGCTTTCATATCGACTTTGCGCGCGGTCGCGCCGGTCGCGGACATCATCACCTTGTCGTCCCCGGCACGAATTTTCCGTTCTCCATATGCGCCGGGACGTATTCCGAGCCCGGCTTGGCGCCGGAGTAATGCGCGAAATACAGGAAACTGCCGAGCACCAGCAGCAGCGACGCCATCGTCAGCCAGGCAAGGCGCGACAGCGGCCAGGATTCGACATCCATGACGCCGGCCTTGGTCGCCCACAGAAACACCGCGTACAACACGAACGGCGTGACGAATAACAGGAGTTCGGTGAGAACCGGGCGGATCATGTGTAAATCCTGTCATGAAGATTGCGCAAAATTCCCGCCGTCACGCCCCAGATGTAACGCTCGCCGAAAGTGATGGCATAATAGTGCCGGGTCATGCCCTGCCAGTCGCGCGAATGACGCTGCACGTTGGCCTGGTTCATCACAAAGCCGAGCGGCACTTCGAAGGCGACGTCAACCTCGCCGGTGTTGAGCGTCAGCGTGAAGCCGGGCTTCACCCGCGCGATGGTCGGCACGATGCGATAGCCGAGCGTCGTCATATAGACGTCCAGATAGCCGAGCGGCTCGACCAGAGCCCGTTCGAGGCCGATTTCCTCTTCCGCCTCGCGCAGCGCGGCGGTGAGCGGATCGGCGTCGGTCTTGTCGATCTTGCCGCCGGGAAATGAAATCTGGCCGGGATGATCGGGCAGATGCTGCGCGCGCTGCGTCAGCAGCACCGTGGGCTCCGGATGATCGACGATGGCGATGAGCACCGCCGCCGGGCGGATCGGCCGCACCTCGGCGATCTTCTGCATCACCGGGTCGGCGTCGTGGTCGCCGCGGTTGGGCGTGACGTTCGGGTCGCTGACGCCGGCCGGCACCTTGAGCGACAGCCGCTCGCGCACGCGCGCGTAGAACGCGTCCGATGTCAGCGCCGGCACTGCTTGCGCGCCATGCATTACGTTAGATCCTTCAACGCGCTCGCTTCCGCCATCGGAAAGAACTCCCCGGCCGAGACGACGCCGAACATTGCCTTGCCGTCGACATCGCGCTCTTCGCCCAGATCGACAAGATCGTAAAACAGCGCCCGCGTCACCTTCGCCCACAGATCGTTGCGGACATGCAGCATCGGCTTGAGCCCGCCGTTGGCCGCATCCTCGTCGAAGCGCAGCGCGTGGCCGGGGCCGGCCTCGACCCAGTCTTCGACATTGGTGCGGAAACGCAGAACGCGGCCCGCGGCATTTTGGTCCAAGGCCTGGCCCAAGCCCGGCTCGATGGCGAGTTCGACCGCCGTGAACGGCGCATCGTCGACGGCAATGCCGACTTTCTCCACAGGCGTGACCAGAAAATACTTGTCGCCCTCGCGCTTGAGCACTGAGGAGAACAATTTGACCAGAGCGGGCCGTCCGATCGGGGTTTTTTGGTAGAACCAGGTTCCGTCGGTGGCTATCCGCATGTCGATATCGCCGCAGAACGGCGGATTCCACAGGTGAACCGGCGGCAGCCCCTTACCGCCCGCCGCACTCCCCGTCTCACTACCAGTCTTGGGCAGCATGGCGGCTATTCCCTCCAGCCCGCGCTTGCTCGTTTCCTGCCCTGCCTTCGCCATTGTTTCCCTACGATAATCAGGCGCTTCTCATCTGTTCGCAACTTCGTGACCGGCCCGGACCCGCAATGCAAGATAGCGTAGGCTTGGCAAAATATTGAGGCAGATTCGCCGCGAAGCCGCATCGCAAATTCGGCTCTGGTGCGTTTGTTGCATAGCCTTAAAGGCAGCCACACTCTCGATAAAAGGAACCTGAGACCATGGCGTCGGCAAGCGGCGAAAGCCTTGAAAAGCTGGAGGACATGATCGTGCGCGCGGCGGAATCGACCGCCACCCATGTGCGCGCCGCCAAGGAGGCGATCGGCACGGTCATTTTCGGCCAGGAACTGGTGGTCGAACGCGCGCTGGTCACGGTCCTGTCCGGCGGTCACGCGCTGCTGGTCGGCGTCCCCGGTCTCGCCAAGACCAAGCTGGTCGAGACCATGGGCATCGCGCTCGGCATGGACGCCCGCCGCGTGCAGTTCACGCCCGATCTAATGCCGTCCGATATTCTCGGTTCCGAAGTGCTCGAAGAGAACGCCAGCGGCAAGCGCAGCTTCCGTTTCATCCCCGGCCCGGTCTTCGCGCAATTGCTGATGGCCGATGAAATCAACCGCGCCAGCCCGCGCACCCAGTCGGCGCTGTTGCAGGCGATGCAGGAACAGCATGTGACGGTCGCCGGCGCGCGTCACGATCTGCCCAAGCCGTTCCACGTTCTGGCGACGCAGAACCCGCTGGAGCAGGAAGGCACCTATCCGCTGCCGGAAGCGCAGCTCGACCGCTTCCTGATGGAAATCGACGTCGACTATCCCGATCTCGCGGCCGAGCGGAAAATCCTGTTCGACACCACCGGCGCCGACGACAGCCGCGCCAAGGCGGCGATGACCGCCGACGATCTGATCGCGGCGCAGCGGCTGGTGCGCCGTCTGCCGGTCGGCGAATCCGTGGTCGAAGCGATCCTGCAACTGGTGCGCTCGGCGCGTCCGGGTCCGGAATCCGGCGATCTCGGCAAGTTTATCTCCTGGGGCCCCGGCCCGCGCGCCAGCCAATCCTTGATGCTGGCGGTGCGCGCCCGCGCGCTGCTCGACAATCGTTTCGCGCCGTCGATCGACGACGTGCTCGAACTGGCCGAGCCGATCCTCAAGCACCGCATGGCGCTGACCTTCTCCGCGCGCGCCGAGGGCGAAACCATCGGCAATATCATCGCGCGCCTCAAGTCGCGCATCGGATAAGAAATGGCGGAGCCGAGCCTCAAGGACCTCAACAGCCAGCCGGTCAAGGCCGCCGTCAACAAAAGCGGCAAGCTGGCGGCGCGGATTCCGCGCCTGATCCTGGAAGCGCGACGCGTGGCCTCGACGGTCATTCATGGTCTGCATGGCCGCAGGCGCGCCGGCTCCGGCGAAAACTTCTGGCAGTATCGCCATTTCACGTCGGGCGAGCCGTCGCAGAACATCGACTGGCGGCGATCGGCGCGCGACGACCATCTTTACGTGCGCGAGCGTGAGTGGGAAGCCTCGCATACGATCTGGATGTGGGCCGACCGTTCGCCATCGATGGATTTCAATTCGTCGCTGACCGAGTGGAGCAAGCTCGACCGCGCGCTGGTGGTGTCCTTCGCGCTCGCCGAAGTGCTGGTGCAGGGCGGCGAGCGGGTCGGCATTCCCGACCTGATGCGGCCGACCGCCAACCGCAACGTCATCGAGAGCATGGCGCAGCGCATCGTCCACGATATGAGCGAGAAACCGAGCCTGCCGCCGAACTTCGCGCCGGCGCCGTTCTCTGAAGTCGTGCTGCTGTCCGACCTGTGGAGCCCGATCGCGGAATACCGCAAGACCATCGGCCAGCTCGCCGCCAATGGCGCGCGCGGCCATGTCGTGCAGGTGGTCGATCCGGCGGAAGAGAGCTTCCCCTATTCCGGCCGCGTCGAATTCGTCGAATCCGAAGGCCTCGGCAGCGTCACCGCCGGCCGCGCCGAAACCTGGCGCGCCGATTATCAGAAACTGCTGGCCGAGCATCGCGCCGCCTTGCGCGCCGAGACCGAGCAGTTCGGCTGGACCTTCACGGTGCACCGCACCGATCGCGGCCCGACCGAACTGCTGTTCGCGCTGCATGCCCGCATGGGCGCCAATGCCGTGGCGACCGCCGTCAACAGCCGGCATACGCCGTCGCAAAGAGGGACGGCCGCATAATGGGCGCACTCCCGCTTGCCTTCGCACAGCCGCTGGTGCTGCTCGGGCTCCTCAGCCTGCCGGTTCTGTGGTGGCTGTTGCGGCTGGTGCCGCCGCGTCCGCGCACGGTCAGCTTTCCGCCGACGCGGTTGCTGTTCGAGATCGCGCCCAAGGAAGAGACGCCGTCGCGCACGCCGTGGTGGCTGACTCTGCTGCGGCTGACGCTCGCGGCCATCGTCATCTTCGCCGCCGCAGGCCCGTTGTGGAATCCGCCGGTCGCCACCGCCAACAAGGCGGCGCCGCTACTGATCCTGCTCGACGACGGCTGGGCCGCCGCCTCGACCTGGGACGCGCGGCTGCGCACCGCCGATGAACTGATCGCGCGTGCCGAGGCCGACAGCCGGGGCGTTGCCGTGCTGCCTCTGTCGGAGACGACGCGCGACCTGTCGATGCAGGTTGCCGGCGCCGCGCGTATCCAGATCAAGCAGATCAAGCCGAAGCCGCACGCGGTCGACCGCGCCGAGGCGCTGCCGCTGCTCGAGCGCTTCCTCAAAGGCACCCCCGATCTTGACATCGTCTGGCTGTCGGACGGCGTCGATCTCGGCAGGAGCAATGGGACATTGGGCGCGACTTTCGTGGCGGGCCTCAAGGACATTATCGGCAGCCGCGCGCTCACCGTGGTTGCCGGCGGCATTTCCGTGCCGCATGCGCTGGCCGCCGCCGACAATGCCGCCGGCGCGCTGACGGTGAAGGTGCTGCGCGCGCAGACCGGCACGATGGAAAACGGGCTGGTCAATGCCATCGACCTCAAGGGCCTGCCGCTCGGCGAAGCGCCCTTTGCCTTCAAGGCGGGCGACCGCGAGACCGAAGCGACGATCGATCTGCCGGTCGAAATCCGCAACGACGTGGCGCGGCTGGAAATCGCCGGCGAGCGCTCCGCCGGTGCCGTGCAGCTGCTCGACAAGCGCTGGCGGCGGCGCACCGTCGGCATCGTGTCGGGTTCGGCCGCCGACCGCTCGCAGCCTTTGATCGGCGCCAGCTATTATCTGTCGCGCGCGCTCAACCCGTTCGCCGATGTGCGGCTTGCCGAAGGCGTGGCGCCGGCGGAAGCGATCACCCGCTTCCTCGGCCAGAACCTGCCGATGCTGGTGCTCGCCGATGTCGGCAATATCGCTGAGGCGCGCGAGCGTCTCGACAAGTGGATCGACGGCGGCGGCGTGCTGGTGCGCTTCGCCGGTCCACATCTGGCGGGCGCGAGCGACGATCTGGTGCCGGTGAAGCTGCGGCGCGGCGGCCGCATTCTCGGCGGTTCCTTAAGCTGGGAGAAGCCGCAGCAACTGGCGCCGTTCTCGCGCGACGGGCCATTCAACGGCATGGCGGTGCCCAATGACGTCACGGTGACGCGCCAGGTTCTCGCCGAGCCGGATGCGCAGCTCTCCGACCGCACCTGGGCGACGCTCGCCGACGGCACGCCTTTGGTGACCGCGCAACGGCGCGGCAAAGGCCTCGTCGTGCTGTTTCATGTGACCGCCGATACGCGCTGGTCCGATCTGCCGCTCGCCGGCACCTTCGTCGACATGCTTCGCCGCATCGTCGCGCTGGCCGGCGCCACCGCCACTGCGACCGAAGATGCGCCCGGCAATGCCGCCGGCAGCGGCCGCAATGTCGTGCAGGCGGTGCCGCCGACGCGCGTTCTCGACGGCTTCGGCGCGTTTTCGCCGCCGCCGCCGACCGCGCGTCCTGTGCCGGCCGGATTTACCGGCCGCGCCAGCTTCGATCATCCGCCCGGCTTCTACGGACCCCCGGAAGGCCTCGTCGCCGTCAATACGCTTAGCCCCGCCGACCGGCCGCTGCCGCTCGACGTCGCGCCGCTCAATGCGCGCCTCGATGCCTATCGCCAGGGCGAACCGCTCGACCTGCGCGGGCCGTTGTTCGTCGCGGCGCTGCTGCTGCTGCTGCTGGACGCGCTGGTGGTGTTCTGGCTCGCCGGCGGGTTGTCGAGCCTGACGCATCGGCGCCGCGCCGCCGCCGCGCTGATCGCGCTCGGCGTGCTCGTAGGCTTCGCGCTCAACGATCCGGCCGGCGCGCAATCGACGCCGGCTGCGCCGAAGCCATACCAGCCGCCGCAACTCTCCGCGCAAGAACAAGCGTTCGCCATGAAGGCGGCGCAGCAGACGCATCTGGCCTACATCATCACCGGCGACGCCGCGGTCGACGCCATCAGCAAAGCCGGCCTCGACAGTCTGTCGCTGTTCCTGGCGCAGCGCACCGCGCTGGAACCGGGCGAGGCGATGGGCGTCGATCCCTCGCGCGACGAACTGTCGTTCTTCCCCATGCTCTACTGGCCGATTTCAGTCTCGGCGGCGAAGCCGTCGCGCGCCACGCTCGACCGCATCGACGGCTACATGAAGCGCGGCGGCACCGTGGTGTTCGACACCCGCGACGCCATCGATGCGCCGCCTGGACCCGGCGGCGCGATGCAGAGCCCCGGCATGGTGGCGTTGCGCGCGATCCTGTCGTCGCTCGACGTGCCCGAACTCGAGCCGTTGCCGCGCGATCACGTTCTGAACAAGACGTTCTTCCTGCTGCCCGACTTCCCCGGCCGCTTCACCAACGGCCAATTGTGGGTCGAGGCGCAACCGGTCGAGAACGAAGACGAGCCGGGCCGCCCGGTGCGTGCCGGCGACGGCGTATCGTCGATCCTGATTACCTCGAACGATCTGGCCGGCGCCTGGGCGATGCGCCCGGACGGCCAGCCAATGCTGCCGCTGGTGCCCGGTGAGCCGCGTCAGCGCGAATTCGCCTTCCGGGCCGGCGTCAACATCATCATGTATGCGCTGACCGGCAACTACAAAGCCGATCAGGTGCATATCCCGGCGCTGCTCGAACGGCTGGGGCAGTAATGTTACTATTGACAATAGTAACTTCATATTTAGAGTTACTATCGCCTGTAAGCGATAGGAGTTCGCGATGAGTAAGTATGAACCTTTGCCGCAGTTCCTGGCGTCGGTGGGTGGTCGATCGCACCGTATGAGCTTTGGCGAAATCGAGCGAATTCTCGGCTTCAAACTTCCTAAGAGTGCGTACCAGCATGAAGCATGGTGGAGCAACAACGCGACTGGCCACTCGCATGCGCGCGCGTGGCTGAAATTTGGATGGCGTACCGTCGCCATCGACTTGAAGGGACGCAAAGTCACTTTCGAACTGGCGCGACCTGAGGCTTCTCCTGAGCCGCCAGCAAAGCAGGACCCGTGGGGCTGTATGGCCGGGACGATCACGATCATGCCCGGGGTCGATCTGATGGCCCCGCCCGGTGATAAATGGGACGCCGAAGAAGGGAGGCTGCTCAATGAGTGACCTCCTGCTTGACACTTGTGCCGTCCTTTGGCTGGCCCAAGGCGCGGACATGACGCCAGCGTCGCGCACAGCGATTGCTGATCGCCCTCTCAATGTGTCGCCTATCAGTGCTTGGGAGATCGCAAATCTTGTTCGCAAAGGGCGTGTCGCTGCGACTCTGCCTGTCGCAAATTGGTTTCACCAAACAGTCGGCAAAATGGCTGCTGGGTTACCGCCCTTAAGTGTCGAAATCCTGACCGGCTCTTGCAGCCTTCCCGGGGCGCCACCGGAGGATCCCGCCGACCGGATCATCATAGCGACGGCCCGGTTGACTGACCTGACCGTGGTGACGCGCGACCGCAAGATTCTTGACTATTCGCGTGCCGGCCACGTTCGTACATTGGTGTGTTGACCATGAACCTCGGCGTCGCCTTCGCTCCTCTGGTGCCCGAATATGTGGTGTGGACCGCGTTCGGCGTCGCCGTGCTGATCTCGATCCTGTTGCTCGTCGTGCGCAGCCGCGGCGCCGTGGTGCGCGCGCTGGCGATGGCGATGATGGTGCTGGCGCTGGCCAATCCGTCATTCACCCGCGAGGACCGCGAGCCGATCCCGTCAGTCGCCGCCGTTATTATCGACAAGAGCCCGAGCCAGGACTTCAGCGATCGCACCGCGCAGACCGATGCTGCGCGCGCCACGCTCGTCGAACGGCTCAAACGCATTCCCGGCCTTGAGGTGCGCGTCGCCGAGGCCGGCGCCGCCGACGGCGAGACCGACGGCACCAAGTTGTTTTCCGCTTTGTCCTCGACCTTGGCCGACGTACCGCCGGATCGCATTGCCGGCGCGATCATGATCACCGACGGCCGCGTGCATGACATTCCCGCCGACGCCGCCGCGCTCGGGTTCGCCGCGCCGCTGCATGCGCTGATCACCGGCCACAACAACGAGATCGACCGCCGCGTCGTGCTGACGCAAACGCCGCGCTTCGGCATTGTCGGCCAGTCGCAGACCGTCGGCATCCGCGTCGAGGATCAGGGCGCCGGCGGCGGCACCGTGCAGGTCACCATCCGCCGCGACGGCGAGATGCTCGAACAGCGCATGGTGAGCGTGCGCACCGACATCAATGTTCGGGTGCCGATTCCGCATGCCGGCGCCAACATCGTCGAGGTCGAAGCCGCCGCCCTGCCGAACGAACTGACCCTGGTCAACAACCGCGCCGTGGTTTCGATTGACGGCGTGCGCGACAAGCTGCGCGTGCTGCTGGTGTCGGGCGAGCCGCATGCCGGCGAGCGCACCTGGCGCAATTTGCTGAAGTCCGACGCCTCGGTCGACCTGGTGCATTTCACCATTCTGCGGCCGCCGGAAAAACAAGACGGCACGCCGATCAACGAGCTGTCGCTGATCGCTTTCCCGACGCGCGAGCTGTTTCAACAGAAGATCTCGGAATTCCACCTGATCATTTTCGACCGGTACGCCCGCCAGGGCGTGCTGCCGATGGTCTATTTCGATAACATCGCCAAATACGTCCGCAAC
>JAUSBQ010000220.1 GCA_030651965.1 Pseudolabrys sp.
TGCCGTAATCGGCCCAGGAAAAATTCGGCACGTCGGGGACTGTCTCTTTGCCATGCGGCGGCGTGACGATTGAACGCGGCATCGGCTGGTCGAACTGCCAGTTCTCAACGTTAACGACAAGATGGACGAGAATGCGTTTGCCCTTCAGCGGCGGCAGTGGCTTGCGGGCGGACGACAGCTGATAGGGAATTCTGGGATTGGCCATCGATTTACTTTCAGTGGTGGTCGGTAATTCTGATGTCAGCCATGATTTCAGCTTTGTAGGCTATGAATTCGGGGCTGGTGAGGCTGGCGATCGAGCGTGGCCTGGCCAATTCGATCGGAATGGTCTTGATGATCCGCCCGGGACGAGCCGACATCACGCAGATACGGTCGGACAGCAGGATCGCCTCATCGATATCGTGGGTCACGAACAGGACTGTCGTGTTCAATTTCTGCCAGACATCGAGCAGCAATTGCTGCATCGACAGACGCGTTTGCGCATCGAGGGCGCCGAAAGGCTCGTCCATCAGCAAGGCGCGCGGGTTCATCACCAGAACACGGGCAATACCGACACGCTGACGCATGCCGCCGGACAGTTGCACCGGCAAGGCGTCGGCAAAGCTGGTGAGCCCGACCAAGTCGAGCAACTGGCGGGCGCGCGGTTCGTATTCGGGCCGCGCCATGCCCTGCACTTGCGGGCCGAAGATCACGTTTTGCCAAACCGTCAACCAGGGAAAAAGAGCGGCCTCCTGGAATACGACGCCGCGGTCCGGGCCTGGCTTGCTGATCGTGGTGCCATCGAACAGAAGCTCTCCTTTGGTGACCTTCTCGAAGCCGGCAAGCACGTTGAGCAAGGTCGACTTTCCGCAGCCGGACGGGCCGAGCAAGGCGACGAACTCGCCTTCGCCGATCGTCAGGCTGATATCGTCGAGCGCCCGCACTTCCCTCTGCCCGCCGTATATTTTGGAAACGCCTTCGAATGTGATCGTGCCCATCTGCGGCCTCAGGACTGGTAAGATTGCAGGCGGCGCCAATTCAGCACCCACCGTTCAATCTGCATGATGATCATATCGCTGAGCAGGCCGAGCAGACCAATGGTCGCCATGTCGGCGATCACAACGTCCATGCGACCGACGTAATAGGCATCCCACAGCACATAACCGAGGCCGGATTTAACAGCGACCATCTCGGCGACGATGACCGCCGTCCAGCCAATGCCGAGACCGATCCGCAACCCGGTAAAGATGGAGGGCAGTGACGCCGGCAGCACCACGCGCCGCAACACCGTCCAGCGCCCTGCTCCCATCATCAGCGAAGCGCGTATCAGGTTGCGTTCAACATCGCGAGCGCCCTGTGCGGTATTCAGCACGATCGGAAAGAATGCGCCGAGCGAAATCAGGAAGATCGCACCGATGTCCTGGATACCGAACACGGCGATCGAGAACGGCAGCCATGCCGTGATCGGAATGGGCCTCAGCAACTGGATGGTGGGGTCGAGAGTACCGGCAGAAATTCGGTTCCAGCCAATCGCAATCCCGACCGGTACGCCAACCACGATAGCGCAAAGAAAGCCTTTGCCGACACGTTCGGCGGAGAACAGGAGATTAGCCAGCCATGTACCGCTATAGGGGTTGAGGCCAAGCCCTGTCGGGCCGAAAGCCCAAATGCGCCAAGCCTCCCACACGCGGTCCGGCGTCGGCAAAACACCGCCGAACAGCGAACCGCCACGGCCGGCATATTGCCAGATGATAATCACCGCAAGCGGCAGGACGACCGCCAAAGCGGCCGTCCGCAGACCACGGCGGGCGGCAAGCGAGGCGCCTGTCCACGATGAGACAGTGTCCCGCTTGCCGTCTGTGTCAGAGCTTACGCGCTCACTCGAACTCGACATATCGTCATCGTCCTCTGTCGCCGTGCGAGCGACTACGCTTACTTGCCCAACGCCTTCGCTACAAAGGAGCCATCCCAGTGCGCATCGACCTGGCCCGAGACATCCTTCTGGATCACGCCCAGATCCGCAAAGGCCTTCGCCTGACGCTTGATCTGATCCGGTGAAACGACTTCACCGAGTTTGATCACCTTCGCCGCTTCAGCAGCAACGTTCGGTGCCATGCCGGACAGTTGCGCATAGGCGCCGGCAAACTTCTGCGGCGACTTGGCAAGTTCTTCCTGCGTCTTGAGATAGGCCCAGACGAAACGCTCGAGAGCAGCTTTCTTGCTATCGGCCGCGGTTTTCGTCGCAACCAACAGGCCCAGTTCGGCGCCGACGGCTTTCGAAGAGCTATATTCAAGATTCTTCGCGAAGAAGCCGTAGCCTTCCATCACGGGAATCGACTCGAAGGGCTCCCAGGTCACGATGCCATCGACATCGCCTTTTTTGAGGGCCTGATCGAAGTTTGCGCCGCCACCTTGAATGTTGACAGCTTCAAAGCTGTTATAGGGAATGCCCTTTTCAACCAAAGTGGCGGCGAGTTGGAACCAGACCGCCGAGCCCGGCGCAATCGCGATCTTCTTGCCCTTGAGGTCTTCCCACGAGTCGAACTTAGTGCCTTTACGGCCGATGACATATTTCGGCGACGATCCGACACCCATCAGCCCGACAATGTTGGTCGAACCCTGCGCCAGCGCGATGGCGAGATCGGCCGGACCGACCGACGCAACATCGAGCGAGCCCGCCAGCAGCGCGGTACGCGCGTCTGCATAACGCACGAACTCAACCAGCTTCAGATTGACACCCAGCTTTTTCAGTTCGTCACTGATCAGGATCATCGGGGCGAGATGCCCGACCTTCTGGTAGCCAACGGTCAGTTCGACCGGTGCCGGAAGCGGCTTGGGCTCCGGACCGACGGCATGGGCAGGCAATGGCACCAGACCGACCGTCGCGGCAACGAGCGATAGCGTCGCAAGCAAGCTCAGCTTTTTAAACAATTTCGACATCTGCATGTTCACTCTCCGTAGCATGAGTTTAACTTTCGCAAAGAAACTCCGGCAACCTGGTCAGGCCTAAATGACGCGTTCGCGACGCAAGGCGTCGAGCTCGCTGTCGTTCAAGCCAATCTTCTTCAAGACATCGTCGTTGTCCGCGCCGGCCTTGGGCAACAGACCTCTGTAGGCCGGCGGTGTGCGCGACAGATCGATCGGCTGTCCCACCAGCGTCAGCCCAGCGTCGGCCCTATCAGGCGTTGTCGGCACTTGGACCGCTATACCGAGATGCTGCACCTGGGGATCGGCGAAGACCTCATTCATCATGTAGATCGGGCCCGCCGGCACGCCGACTTGTTCCAATGCTGACAACCATTCTGCCGATGGCCGCGTCGCAAAGATAGTGGCGAGCAGCGCATTCAATGCCGGCCGATTTTTCAGCCGCACGTCCTGCGTCGCAAATCGCGAATCATCCGGCAGTTCCGGCCGACCGATGGCCATGCAGAACAATTTCCACTGTCCCTCGCCACCGACGGCAATGTTGATGAAACCGTCCGATGTCCGCACGACGCCCATCGGCGTCGAATAAGGGTGATCATTACCGGCCTGCTGCGGAACGGCCTTCTCAACCAGATATTTGGCGGCTTGAAAATCCATCATCGCGATTTGCGCCTGCAGCAACGAAGCACTCACCCACTGACCTTCGCCTGAACGCTCGCGCTCTGACAATGCGACGAATATGCCGAGGGCGGCATAGAGACCCGCGCCTGTGTCGGCTACCGCGATACCGGCGCGAACGGGCCCCTGACCCGGCAAACCGGTGACGCCCATCAATCCGCCCATGCCCTGCGCGATCTGATCGAAACCGGCCCGGCCGCGATACGGTCCGGACTGACCGAAGCCGGATATGGACGCCAGGATAATGCGGGGATTGATCGCCTTGAGATCATCATAGGCGATGCCGAGCCGATCCTTCACATCGGGACGAAAATTTTCAACGACGACGTCGGCCGTCGCGACCAGACGCTTGAACACGGCAAGGCCGGCGGGCGCCTTCAAGTTCAGCGTGATCGAGCGCTTGTTGCGGTGAAGGTTCTGCATGTCGGATCCGTCACGCGGGCCGCTCATCCCTTCATTCGGATCGACGCCGGGCGGCGCCTCGATCTTGATCACGTCGGCACCGAAATCCGCAAAAATGCGGCAGCAGGTCGGTCCCGACCGCACGCGTGTCAGGTCGAAAATCCGGAGATTGGCAAGGGCGGAAGATCCTTGTGGCACGGTCACGCGGTCATTCCCTTCTCCGCAGCAACATCGGCAGCAATGCCGCTGGGTATGCGGCCATGCCAATCCGTCATCGACTGAAACTTGATTGCGATCTGCAGCAGCAGCGCCTCACTGTTCAGCCGCCCGACAATTTGCAGACCGACGGGCATTCCACGGTCATCGAAGCCCACGGGTAACACAAGTGCCGGCAAGCCGAGATAATTGACGAAGCGCGTCAATCGGCTGAGCGCATACAATGTCTTGGCCTTGAACGCCGGCGATGCAGGATCGACTTCGTCGATACGCGGCGTCCTGATGGGCATCACCGGCAGCAGCGCAACCGAAGCGCCACCGAGATAATGCGATATGAACGCGTCGCGCCACTTTTCACGGCTGTCCAGCGACGCCGTCAGTTCGCTATCCGTAATGGCAAGCCCTTTGCGGAGTCGCTTGCGCAGCACCGCATCGATCTTGTCATCATTCAGCCGCGCGCTGTGCGTACGTGCCGCCTCGGCTTGCATCACTACCAGAACATTTCGGTCGGCGTCCTCCGGAAATCCGGCGCGCGCGAAAAGCGACATGCCTTGTTGAGCCAAGAGGTCGACGCCATCGCGACACAGGCGTGCAATCTCAGGTTCGCTTTCAGCGAACGCGTCATCGAGCACCGCAGCGGATGAACCATGCAAGTCGGGGATGGCGCCGCCAGGTGACAACGCATCCCAAACCACCGCGATATCCGATGCCGAGCGCGCAAGAATACCGATAGTGTCGAGGCTGGGCGCCAACGGCATGGTGCCGTCGACTGCAATGCCGCCCCAGGTCGGCTTCAGCCCCGTGATGCCGCAGCAGTGCGCCGGGATACGCACCGAGCCACCGGTATCGGAGCCGAGCGCGGCAAAGCAACAGCCGGATGCCACTAGCGCGGCTGAGCCGCTTGAAGATCCGCCAGGCGCGAACGCGACATTCCAAGGATTGAGAACATTGCCGCGCCCAGCATTGATGCCGGACGGCTCATAGGCCAGCTCAGTCATTTCGGCGGTTGCGATAAGACATGCACCCGCTGCTGATAGACGATCGACAATGCTGGCGGCCGGACCGGCCTCGACGAGAGGCGTAACGCAACCCCAGCCCGCCGCCGCAACACCGGTCGCGATCATATCCTTGGCCACATAAGGAAATCCGGACAGCGCCCCTTGAACGGCAGGCCGCGGCGACAACTCGTCCACAACCGCATGCAGCTTGCGGCCGATTCCCTGCAGGCGATTGCGGCACTGTTTACGCGCCGCGATGCGATCGCTCTCCGCGAGCTGCGACCAATCTGCAAAGTGCGCGTTGTTGCCCATGGCTGCTAATATGACCTCGGCAGGCCGAGCGTATGCTCGCCGAGATACGCCAGGATCAGATTGCTCGAAATCGGCGCGACCTCGGAAATCCCGAGCCCCGACCCGCCATACTCCTCTGGGATGAGCGCGCTGAGCCAGCCGGCCGCCGTCAAAGCTGCGACGAAGTCCTCTGGATAGGCGGCCTCGGCATCGACCTTCCGCCAGTATGCGTTGGGGAAATCGGCGCAAAGCGACCGGACTGCTTGACGCAGGTCTTCGTGATCGCCCGGCAACGGAACGGTAAAAGACATCGAGCGCCCCTTCTGGGGGCAGGTTAGGAGGGTTCAGGCGGGCCCGGAATTACAATTCCCGCGATACTCATTTCGCCGAATTCGAAATCTACCGGCGCCGCGGTTTTCGCTTGGCGACGGGTTCGGAGGCGGCAAGTTCCTTTTCGGCGTTCGACGTCAGAAATGCTATTAAACGGCTGCTCGGCGCCTCAATATCTTCCAGCGCCCGCACGCAGATTGCATATTGCCGCTGCGCCCAAGGTTCCGCCAGCCGCACAAGTTTAATACCCAATGCCTTGGACAATGGGCGCGCCCCGAGTTCGGGCAAGATGCCGACGCCGAGGCCCTGATTGATCATCAGGCACATAACCTCGAAACTTCTCACATGGACCCGCACCTTCATCGGCTTGCCCAGTTCTATCGCACGCGATGTCAACAGCTTGTTCGTCGCAGTGCCACTTTCGAGGGCGACGATGTCTTCACCTAGTATATCGGCAAACCTGAGCTCCCTTCGCTTGGCAAGTCGGTGATCATTCGGCAGCGCAATTGCGAGACGATCGCCTGAATACGGGACGATCTGGAGGCCCTCGAGTTCATTGTCGTGCACAATAATCCCAATGTCCGCCTGTTTGTTCAGCACCGCGAAAATTGTCGCCGCGCTCGGCCGCTCCTCAAGATCGATTCTGATTTGTGGATTTTCACGAACGAACTGAGACAGGTCCTTCGCCAAGCGTTGCACAAGGACCGAACTCGACGCGCTGACACGAACGTACCCCCTGACCC
>JAUSBQ010000092.1 GCA_030651965.1 Pseudolabrys sp.
CGTCGCCGATTTCCAGCACCGAGATATCGAAAGTGCCGCCGCCGAGGTCATAGACCGCGATGATGCCGGTCTTGGCCTTGTCGAGGCCGTAAGCGAGCGCGGCCGCGGTCGGTTCGTTGATGATGCGCAACACTTCAAGGCCGGCGATCTTGCCGGCGTCCTTGGTCGCCTGACGCTGCGCGTCGTTGAAATAGGCGGGAACGGTGATGACGGCCTGATCGACCTTCTGCCCGAGATAGGCTTCCGCGGTCTCCTTCATCTTCTGAAGGGTGAAGGCGGAGATCTGCGAGGGCGAATAGCTCTTGCCGTCGGCTTCGACCCATGCGTCGCCGTTGCCGGCTTTGACGATCTTGTAGGGGACGAGCTTCTTGTCCTTCTCGATGATCGGGTCATCGTAGCGGCGGCCGACGAGGCGCTTGACCGCGAAGATCGTCTTTTCCGGATTGGTCACCGCCTGGCGCTTGGCCGGCTGGCCGACGAGACGTTCGTTGTCGTCCGTAAAGGCGACAATCGAAGGCGTGGTGCGCATGCCTTCGGCGTTCTCGATGACCTTGGGTGTCTTGCCTTCCATAACGGCAACGCAGGAATTGGTGGTGCCGAGGTCGATACCGATGACCTTGCCCATAGTTGTCCCTCTTCAATTTGCGGCAGGCCGGCCGGGCCAACTTAGCGCCCGATGAGACGTCCGCGGCCAATCCGCAGACTCCCCGATCCAGCCCCCTGGATACGCGATTCACCGCTGTTTCGCGGCTCAAGGCTCATATAGGAGGGCCACCCGTGCCTGCAAGCCGGGCAGTCACGAAATCGCGAGCGGCGGCCTCCAAATGGCCGCTAAAATAGCCTGAATGTCGGCTTCCCTTGCCGCCTCCGGCCGGGCCGGTTAGGCAGACGGCAATTCCGTTAATAGAAAAAAGCAGTCCAACGCATGATCC
The DNA here is from genome assembly GCA_030651965.1 of Pseudolabrys sp. Classification (GTDB taxonomy): domain Bacteria; phylum Pseudomonadota; class Alphaproteobacteria; order Rhizobiales; family Xanthobacteraceae; genus Pseudolabrys. Next base: position 933 of record JAUSBQ010000092.1, read on the forward strand.
GACGATTGCTGGTCCCGCTACTCGCCCTCTGGGCTGTGTCGATCGCTTATGTGCCGGTGGCGTCGGCGGAGACGGTGTTTCCGCCCGGTCTGCGCATCGGCCTGGAGCCGCCCGGCGATTTCACGGTCAGCACGCGGCAGGCCGGTTTCGAAGACACAGGCCGCAACGCGGTCATCACCATCCTCGATCTGCCGGCGCGCGCCTATGACGAATTGGCGCGCTCGGCCTTCGCCAACGATCAGCAGGGCATCGCCAATCTCAAACGCGAAAGCTTTCCGTTCGAAAGCGGCATCGGCCTGCTGATCACCGGCACCGGCAATGAAGGCGGCGGGCCGGTTCATAAATGGTTTCTGCTGGCGGCGGCCGTCGGCGGCGAGGCCAAGGACCTGACCGCGCTGGTGCAGGTTCAGGTGCCGGAGGCGGCGCTTTCGGTCTATTCCGACGCCGTCATCCGCAAGGCGCTCGCCAGCGTCACATTCCGCTCGACGCCGGTGAAGGAGCAACTCGGCCTGCTGCCGTTTCAGCTCAAAGAACTGGCGGGATTCCGGGTGATGCAGGTGCTGCCGGCGGGCGGCGTGATCCTGACCGACGGCCCGGCCGACGACATCACGGGCCAACCTTACATGATCGTCGCCGTCGGCCCCGGCGCGCCATCGGCTCCCGACGAGCGCGGCCGGTTTGCCAATGACCTTCTGGCGACCGCGCCGCTTGCCAATCTGCGCGTCCAACTTTCGGAGGCGCAGCGGATCGGCGGCGCGCCCGGCTACGAAATCAGGGCGCAGGCGACCGGGCCCCGCGGCGACCCGGTGTCGCTGGTGCAATGGGTTCGCTTTGGCGGCAGCGGATTCCTCCGCATCATCGGCGTCAGCGGCAAGGACGCTTCGGGCAAGGATACGTGGGACGCAATGTTCCCCCGCTTCCGCGCCGTCCGCGATGGCGTGGAACCGCGCTAGCGCTTATTGCGCATGATCTTGTCCGAAAACCGGTTCCCACTTTTCGGGATCATGCGTCGCTAGTTGGAAGCAGCTTTCGCCGCCGGCTTGGAAACACCCACCAAAGCCGGCCGCAGCATGCGCTCGCCGATCATGTAGCCAGACTGGATGACCTGCGCGACGTGGCCCGCGGGCACGTCGGAATGCGGCACTTCGTACATGGCCTGATGCAGGTTCGGATCGAACTTTTCGCCCTGCGGGGTGAATTTCTTGACGCCGTTTTTCTCGAGCGTCTTGAGCAATTCGCGCTCGGTCAGTTCGACACCCTCGATCAGCGACATCAGCTTGGCATCGGCGGCGCCACGCACCTCTTCATCGAGCGTGGCGAGCGCGCGGTGCATGTTGTCGGCCACCGCCAGCACGTCGCGGGCAAAGCCTGCGATGCCGTATTGGCGAGCGTCGGCCACTTCGCGCTCGGTGCGGCGGCGGAGATTTTCCATCTCGGCCAGCAGGCGCAAATGCTTGTCCTTGAACTCGGCGGCGGCTTCCAGCGCGGCGGTCACCTGCTCGGCCGGCACCAATTCCGGCGCTGCGGCGACCACGGGCGCTTCGCCCTCGGGCAAACTGTCCTTGGCAACGGTGTCGTTGGCGGGCTTATCCGTCATGGGCTTAGGGTCCAATCCTCAGGCATGTCTGAATGCCCCGGATATCAGACTTCGCGGCACAAAAATCAAGAATGATGCGAATTCTTGTCGTAGCGCCTTTGCGCCTTCTCAACGTCGCCGATATGGGTTTCGGCCCAGATTTTGATGGCCCCGACCGTTTCCGCCAAGGTCCGGCCGAGCGGCGTGATCGAGTATTCGACCGTGACCGGAACCGTGGCTTTCGCCTCGCGGTGAACCAGGCCGTCCCGCTCGAGGTTTTTGAGCGTCTGCGAGAGCATCTTCTGCGACAGGCCATCGATGGCCCGGCGCAGCCTATTGAAGCGCACCGGCCCCGAAACGAGCAGGCCCAACACCAGCACCGTCCATTTATCGGCAATCCGATCAAGCACTTGGCGGGTCGGGCAATTGGCGTCGTAAACGGTAGGCGTCAGCATCAGCATGGGCGGTTTCTCTCCGGTAACCAAGGCTCATTCCGGTGCCTTCTTTACACCAGACTGCACTTAATACACCTAGTACCTTATCGAAACCAACTAAGGCCTTCCCATGAAAATCGCTCTGATCGGCGCCACCGGTAACGCCGGCACGCCCATCCTCCATGAACTGGTTCGCCGCGGCCACGCGGTCACGGCCATTGTCCGCAATCCGGAGAAGGTTGTCGCGCAGCCCAAGGTCACCGCAAAAAAGGGCGACGTGGCCGACCAGCAAGGTCTCGCCGCGCTGCTGAAGGGCCACGACGCCGTCATCAGTTCGGTGCACTTCACCGGTGACCCGAACAAGCTGATCGAAGCCGTGCGCGCCTCGGGCGTGAAGCGCTACCTCGTCGTCGGCGGCGCCGGCAGCCTCGAAGTCGCGCCCGGCAAGAAGGTCATCGACACGCCGGAATTCCCGCCGGAGTACAAAACCGAGGCCGCCGCCGGTGGCGCCTTTCTCGACCTGCTCAAGCAGGAGAAAGAACTCGATTGGACGTTCCTGTCGCCGTCGGCGCTGTTCTTTGCCGGGCCGCGCACGGGAAAATTCCGGCTCGGCACCGATCAATTGCTGACCAATGACAAAGGCAGCAGCATCTCGTTCGAGGATTACGCGATTGCACTCGTGGACGAAATCGAGAAACCGGCGCATTCGCGCAAGCGATTCACGGTCGGGTATTGATCTCTCCGGGTCCCGGGTCTGCGCTGCATCACTTCGCTATCGCTGCGTGCTGCATCGCGTCCGGGGCACAAGAACCTCACCCCGACAACAACCGGCTGACCACCCGCGCGGTGTAGTCGACCATCGGAATGATGCGCGCGTAGTTCAGGCGCGTCGGGCCGATGACCCCGATAACGCCGACGATGCGGCCTTCATTGTCGCGATACGGCGCGACGATGGTCGAGGAGCCGGACAGCGAAAACAGCTTGTTCTCGGAGCCGATGAAGATGCGCACGCCGTCGGCGCGCTCCGCCCGGCCCAACAGGTCGATGACGCCGCGCTTGGTTTCGAGCGCATCGAACAGCGACCGCACCCGCTCCAGGTCATCGAGCGCGTGCAGATCGTCGAGCAGGTTGGCGTGCCCGCGCACGATCAACTGCCGTTCGTCGGTGTTGCCGCCCGACCAGCTCGCCAGTCCGGCCGAGATGATCTTCTGCGTCAATTGATCGAGCTCGGCCTTGCCTTGCGTCACCGCGGTTTCGATCTCGGTGCGCAGCTCGTCCAGCGTCTTGCCGCGAATGCGTGAATTGAGAAAATTGCCGGCCTCGATCAGCGCCGAACTCGGGAGCCCGGCCGGCACGTTGAGCACGCGGTTTTCGACCTGGCCGTCCTCCGCCACCAGCACCGCCCGCGCGCGTTCCGGCTCCAGCCGGACGAATTCGATGTGCTTGAGCCGGACATTGATCTTGGCGGTCAACACGACGCCGGCCGAGCGCGTCAGCCCGGACAGCATCTGCGACGCCTCGGTCAGCACGGACTCGACCGACTTGTTGGCGCCGGCGCCCGCCACTTGCGCTTCGATCGAGCGGCGGCTGTCCTCGGTCAGATCGCCGACCTGCATCAGCGCGTCGACGAAGAAGCGCAAGCCGAGTTCGGTCGGCAGCCGGCCGGCGGAGGTATGCGGCGCAAAGATCAGCCCTAAGTCCTCGAGATCCGACATCACGTTGCGCACGGATGCCGGCGACAAGGAAATCGGCAGAATGCGCGACAGATTGCGCGACCCGACCGGCTCCCCGGTTGTCAGGTAGCTTTCGACGATCGAGCGGAAAATCTCGCGCGAGCGCTCATTGAGCGCGGCGAGGCTCACCTGGCTGGCGCCGATCGGAACGTCGTGGGAAGCCAAAATCTAAACTCCTTGCCGCCGGTTAGAATGGCCCCCGGGGCCGCCTTGTTCAAGCTTGTTCGAGCTTGGCATATGGCTATGGTGTGCGGCGTTCGCAAAGATAAGAACGTATTCTAGAAGGAATTTGCCAATGCGGCCCAGCCGCCGGGAAGTCGATGAACTGCGCGCCGTGTCGCTTGAGCGCGGCGTGGTCAAATATGCCGAAGGCTCATGTTTCGTGAAGTTCGGCGACACCCATGTGCTGGTGACCGCCAGCCTGGAAGAGCGCCTGCCGCCTTGGCTCAAAGGCCAGGGCCGTGGCTGGGTCACCGCGGAATACGGCATGCTGCCGCGCGCCACCGGCACCCGCACCCGCCGCGAAGCCGCCTCTGGCAAGCAGGGCGGCCGCACCGTCGAAATTCAGCGCCTGATCGGCCGTAGCTTGCGTTCGGTGATCGATCTGCAAGCGCTCGGCGAACGCCAGATCACCATCGACTGCGACGTGATCCAGGCGGACGGCGGAACCCGCACAGCGTCGATCACCGGCGCCTGGGTCGCTTTGTCGGATTGCCTGTCGTGGATGAAGACGCGCGACATGTTCAAGGCGCAGGGCAATGCGCCGGTGCTGCGCGATCATCTCGCGGCCGTATCCTGCGGCGTGTTCAAGGGCACCGCGGTGCTCGATCTCGATTACGCCGAGGATTCGGAAGCCGATACCGACGGCAATTTCGTCTTGACCGGCGCCGGGAACATTGTCGAAATCCAGGCCACCGCCGAGAAAGACCCGTTCAGCGAAGATCAGTTGCTCGCGCTTCTCGCACTGGCACGCAAGGGCATTGGCAAGCTGGTCGAGTTGCAGAAGATCGCGGTGGCGTAGATTTTCTTCTTTATCCCTCCCCCGCAGGGGGAGGGTCGACCACCGAAGGTGGTCGGGGTGGGGTTTGCTATCCGCATCGTGATGCCCCCACCCGACCGCTCGCGATTGCTCGCGGCCACCCTCCCCCGCAAGCGGGGGAGGGACAAGAGACGGAATTAAACGCATGCATCGCCAACTCACCGGCTCGGTCGTCATCGCCACGCATAATCCCGGCAAGCTCGCCGAGATGCGCGAGTTGCTGGCGCCTCATGGCATCGCCGCGCAATCTGCGGCGGAACTGAACCTTGCCGAGCCGGAAGAGACCGGCACGACCTTCGCCGCCAACGCCCGCATCAAGGCGATGGCCGCCTCACGCGCAACCGAACGTGCCGCCTTCGCCGACGACTCCGGTCTGGTGGTGGATGCGCTCGGCGGCGAGCCGGGTATCCATTCGGCGCGCTGGGCCGGACCGGACAAGGATTTCCGCTTCGCGATGAACCGCATCCAGACGCTGCTGATCGAACGCGGCGCTCGCGCGCCGGAACAGCGCAAGGCGCATTTCATTGCCGCACTGTGTCTGGCCTGGCCGGACGGGCATACGGAAGAATTCGAAGGCCGCGTCGATGGTGTCATCGTATGGCCGCCGCGCGGCGAGGCAGGATTTGGATACGACCCGTTGTTCCTGCCGGACAACTACGACCGCACCTTCGGCGAAATGCCCGCGCTGGAAAAGCATGGGCTGCCGCCTCTGGGCCTTGGCCTGTCGCACCGCGCGCGGGCTTTCGTGATGTTGGCGGCGGCGTGTTTGAAGCCGTAATTGATTACAATTTTAAGGACTTGTCCGCAGCAAAGACGCGGCATAGCTGGCCGTTATGAACACACCGGCCTATAGTCGTTAAATGACGTTAACCACAGCCTCGCCTGAATTCGCCGTCTACGTACACTGGCCGTTCTGCCTGTCGAAGTGTCCCTACTGTGACTTCAACAGCCACGTCCGCCACGGCGGCTATGACGAAGCGCATTACGTGCGCGCCATTCAATCGGAAATCGCCGCGGCCGCGCAGCGCGCGCCGGGCCGTATCGTGTCGACGATCTTTTTCGGCGGCGGCACGCCGTCGCTGATGCAGCCGCAAACCGTCGGCGCGATTCTGGATTCCATCGGCAAGCACTGGACCGTCGCCGGCAATGTCGAAGTATCGCTGGAAGCCAATCCGACCAGCGTCGAGGCGACGCGCTTTCGCGGCTATCGCGCGGCCGGCGTCAACCGTGTCTCGCTCGGCGTGCAGGCGCTCGACGATCAGTCGCTGAAAGAACTCGGACGCTTGCACTCAGCGCGGGAAGCGCTCGATGCCATCGCCGTCGCGCGCTCGATCTTCGATCGTTATTCGTTCGATCTGATTTACGCGCGGCCGCGCCAGACGCTTGCGGCGTGGGCGGCCGAACTCAAGCAGGCAATTTCGGAAGCGGCCGAACACCTCTCGCTCTATCAACTGACCATCGAACCGGGCACGCCGTTCTTCGGTCTGCACAAGGCCGGCAAACTGATCGTGCCGGACGACGATCTCGGCCGCGATCTTTACGACCTGACGCAATCGATCTGCGCCGACGCCGGATTGCCGGCTTACGAGGTTTCCAATCACGCGCGGCCCGGCGCGGAATGCCGGCACAATCTGGTTTACTGGCGCGGCCACGAATATGCCGGCGTCGGCCCCGGCGCGCACGGCCGTTTGAACATTGACGGCCGCCGTTACGCGACTGAGACCGAGAAGAAGCCGGAGGCCTGGCTCGCGCTTGTCGAACGGCAAGGCCACGGTCTCACCGTCGATGAAAAATTGCAGCCGAACGAAGTCGCCGACGAATTTCTCTTGATGGGGCTGCGGCTCGCCGAGGGCATCGATCCCGAGCGCTTCACAAGACTGTCGGGCCGCACGCTCGATCCGGACCGCGTTTCGTTTCTGCGCGCCGGCGGCGCGGTCGAGACCATGGACAACGGCCGCCTGCGCGTGACGCAGAGCGGCTTTCCGCTGCTCGACGCGGTGGTCGCCGATCTGGCGGCTTAGCGATCAGAGCGCCGGCCGGCTGGGCATGCGATCAAGCAATCCACCGAAGGCGCCGGGCACGAACGCGACGAAGTTGCTGTATTTGAAGTATTCGCCGCAACGGCCGACGTCGAGTTCATAGAGGCCGTCCGCTCGCAGCAGCCTGACAACATAGCCGTGCGTCTCAAGATAGGCGACGGCGCGCGTCAGCGTCGCCCCGGCGTCGATCCAGGCGGCGTTATATTCAAACTGAATCAGCTTGATCCGCCGCGTCGCAATATACGCTTCGGCGCCCAGCAGCACGAAAAAGTCGTGGCCTTCAGCATCGATCTTGAGGACGTCGATTTCGGCTATTTGCCGTCGTGAAAGCTCGTCGTCCAGCCGGCAAAGCTTGACGTCAATCTTGTTGGCGGATTGGCGTGGCCTCGTGGCGTGCAAACTTGAGGTCTCGCCATGGTTTGATTCGGCGAAGAACGGCGCCGTTCCCGCTCGTTCGGCCGCCGCCGCCTCGATCACTTCGCAGCCGGCGAGACCTGCCTTTTGCAACGCGGCGCGCAAGCGAATGGCCGTTTCCGGATGAGGTTCGAATGCCAGTCCGGACGGCGGGCGCGGCATCTGCGCCGCGAACATCAAAGTCCATTCACCGACGTTAGCGCCAACATCGACGAAGTAGGCGGAGTGGGGAGCGACCAGGCGCGACAGCCATTGTTCGCCGCTGTCGGCGAAGCCATGGCCACCGCCGAAGCGCGCACCGAGAACCATGTCGTACTGGTTCCTGATCTTGACGACCAGACGCGTGGCCAAACGCGAGCGCCCGAGAACTTTTTGCGCACGATCAATCGCGCCGCGCATGAACGAATTCATCCGTCCTCTCGCGCATTCGAAACAGGCGGCCGGGTCGCTCAGGTTCCCGGCGCAAACGTCTTTGGCGCCGGGCTGACGACCTGGCCGCCGCCGGGCGCGACGCGCAGCACGGCAAGGCCGCGTTCGTTGGTACCGTCGGTTTTGAAGCGGAAAATGCCGTCGATGCCGGCAAAGCCGGACGGTCCGGTCAGCACCTGTTCGCTGAAGCGCTGCTGGCCTTGCGTCTTCACCAGCGCCGCCACCAACGCCACGGCGTCGTAAGCCAACGTCGCGGTGCGCACCGGTTCGCCGCCATAACGGGCGCGATAGCGCGTGGCGAAACCGCGGAAGCCGGCTGAATCCGGCGCCGCGTAAAGGCCGCCGGTGAGCGACGGGTTCTCGAACATGCGCGGATCTTCCCACAGGCCCGTGCCGATCAATTGCAGACGCTTGACGTTGACGCGATTGGCCTCGAGTTGCTGCACCACCCGCGGCACCGCGTCGGCGCCATCCGGGATGAACAACGTGTCGGCGCTCGTCGCCGCTTGCGCGACACGGCGGATCGAATCGCCCATGCGCGTCGCGTCGAGCGGATATTTCTCAAGCGCGACCACGCGGCCGCCGCGCCGGGCCACCGCCTGCTGGAACGCCGCTTCGACCACCGCGCCATAGGCATTGTCCGGCAACAGCGCCGCGTATGACCGCTTGCCGCGCGAGGCGGCATAATCGACGATGCGCCGCACATCGGACTCAGGCAGGAAGCTCAGCAGATAGACGCCGCGCGTGGCGACGCTGGCGTCGGTCGAGAAGGCGATAACGGGAATGCCGCGCGTGCGCGCCAGCGCACCAACCGCGCTGACCGATTGGGCGAACAACGGGCCGATGATGAGTTCGGCGCCTTCGGCGAGCGCCTGCTGGGCGGCGGCTTGCGCGCCTTGCGGCGTGCCGGCGTCGTCCTTCACCAGGAGCTGGACGTTTGGCTCCTTGAATTCGGCCAGCGCCATTTCGGCGGCATTCTTCATCGATATCGCGGCGATGCCGGCATTGCCCGGCGCAGACAGCGGCAAGATCAAAGCGACGCGGATTTGTCCGGCGCCGATCGGCGCCGTTGTCGTGGCATCGCCTTGCGGCGGCGCGTCGGTGCCCAGGCGGTCGAAGGAGCTGCTGGTGCACGCGGCGAGCGCGAACGCCGCCGCGCCGATGGCGAGCGAGACGCACAGACGACGCCTGGCGATACCTTGAGTGCTAATTGCAGCCTGCGTTGCCAAAAGGGCCGCTCCCCACGCGACGATACAAAGCCCGTTCCGGACGATGATTAGTCCTAACCGTTAACGTCCATTTTGTCCTGTAAAAGTTAAAGTAATGAAAAGATGAAGGAATTTCCCTTCGGCCCGGCGAAATTGCGGCCGTTCGAGGTGTCGCAATCGCGATTGGCGCGGCGGCGGGCTAAGGTGGCGCGATGACAGACGACGACAAAGACGCCATCCGGGGCCGGTCCCGCCACTATGCGCCGCTCGGCCAGCCGATCGCGGCGTCCAGGCCGGAGCCCGGCCTGTATCTGGTTGCCACGCCGATCGGCAACCTCGGCGATATCAGCCTGCGCGCACTGGAAACGCTGGCGGGGGCCGATTGCATCGCCTGCGAGGACACCCGCGTGACGCGCAAGCTGACCGAGCGCTATGGCATCGCCACGCCGCTGATGGCCTATCACGAGCACAATGCCGCCGAGGCGCTGCCGAAGATCATTGCGCGGCTCGCCGAAGGCCAGGCGGTTGCGCTGGTGTCGGACGCGGGCACGCCGCTGATTTCCGACCCCGGCTACCGGCTGGTGCGGGCGGCCGTCGAGGCCGGTCATGCGGTGACGGCGGTGCCGGGTGCTTCCGCCGTGCTCGCGGCGCTGTCGCTCGCCGGACTGCCCACCGACCGCTTTTTCTTCGAGGGCTTTTTGCCGCCCAAGCAAGGCGCGCGGCAAAAGCGCATCGCCGAACTTGCCGCCATTCCGGCGACCCTGGTGTTGTTCGAGAGCGGACCGCGGCTCGGCGCAAGCCTCGCCGATCTCGCGGCGGGTCTGGGGCCCCGCGCGGCGTCGGTGTGCCGCGAACTCACCAAACTGCACGAGGAAATCCGGCGCGGCGATCTGACGGCCTTGGCCGATCATTACGCCCAGGATGCCGAAACACGGGGCGAGATCGTCATTGTTGTTGCGCCGCGCCCGGAGCAGGAAACCACGAACACCGACGTGGATGAGTTGCTCCGCAACGCGCTCGCCCGCGTCTCGGTCAAGGACGCGGTCGGCGAAGTGGCGCTGGCCACCGGACGCGCCCGGCGCGACGTCTATCGGCGCGCCCTCGAACTCGCGAAAGATGGCGCCCATGGCCAAGAGTGACGATTCGCTGCCGCCCAAATGGCTGACTTTACCACGCCTGCCGCGCGTTCCCGGTCTGCGGCCGAAGACGCCAAAAAGCAAGCCGAGTATGGAACGGCAGGCGGCATTCAATCGCGGCATTTCAGCCGAGAGTCAGGCGGCCGCCTGGCTGGTCGGCCAGGGCTACCGCATTCTGGCGCGGCGCTTTCGCTGCGCCGCCGGCGAGATCGACATCGTCGCCGGCCGCCGCCAGACCGTGATCTTCGTCGAAGTCAAAGCGCGCGCCAGTTTCGACGACGCGGCGGAGTCGGTGACCGGCCGGCAACGCGCGCGGATTGCGACGGCGGCGGAAATCTGGCTGGCGAATAATCCGAAGGTGACGTTTCAGGATCTGCGCTTCGACGCCATCCTGATCGTGCCGGGAAAGCCGCCCCGGCACATTCCCGGCGCGTTTGAGACTTGAGCTCTAGGCGCTCAGGCGCTCGAAGAACTGGTCGACCTGTCCGCGAATGCGGCCGGCGACCTGGCCGAGATCGTCGGCGACGATCTTGACCGCGGTGGCGCTGGCGCGCGTATCGGTGGTCGCGGCTTCGACCAGATTGACCTGCTCCACGGTCTCCAGGGTGCGTCGCGCCGCGGTCTCGACGCTGCGCGCGATCTCGCTGGTGGCGGCGCCCTGCTCGGTCACCGCCGCGGCAATCGCGCTTGAGATATCGCCGATTTCCCGAATGGTGTGTTCGATCGCGCTGATCGCGGCGATTGATGTCGTCGTGGCGCGCTGCATGCCGGCGATTTGCGCGCTGATCTCTTCGGTGGCGCGGCTGGTCTGGCCGGCCAGGGCTTTCACTTCACCGGCGACCACGGCGAAGCCGCGGCCGGCCTCGCCCGCGCGCGCGGCCTCGATGGTGGCGTTGAGCGCCAGCAGGTTGGTCTGCTCGGCGATATCGGTGATGAGCTTGACCACATCGCCGATACGGGTAGCCGCCTCGCCCAATTGCTTGACCGCGAGATTGGTCTGGCCCGCTTCGCTCACCGCCTTGGTGGCGATCGCGTTCGATTGCGCGACCTGACGGTCGATCTCGTTGACCGAGGCCGACAGTTCGTCGGCGGCCGAGGCGATATCGCGGACATTCGACGACGCTTCGGTCGACGCCGCATCGGCGCGTGCGGTCTTGGCGGCGGCGTCGTCGGCGGTGTTGGCGAGCTGGGTCGATGCGTCGAGCATCTGATCGGAGATGCGGCCGAGCTCGGACAAGGTTGCTTCGACGTCGGCCGAGAAACGGGCGATTTCGCCTGATATTATTTCCTGGCGCGCGTTGCGGGTTTCCGCGTCGGTGACGATGGTGCGGTTGAGGTCTTCGTTCGCCTGAATGGCCTGCTGGAAGATGCCGATCGAGCGGGCCAGGGCGCCGATCTCATCGCCGCGATCGCGATACGGCACCGGGATGTTGCCGGCGCCGCCGGCAACTTGTTCGGTCACGCGGGTGATTGCTTCGAGCGGCCTGGCAACGGCACGCCAGAGTGTAAACATGCCGGCGCCTGCCAGCGCCAAGGCCAGCAGGGCGAACAGACTCATCAATGTCGCCGTTCGGCCGATGCCTTCGTCGAGCAGCGAATAGATCCGCCGTGCGTGGTCGCCATAATGCTGGCCGAGGACCCGCAAGTCCTGACTCAATGCGTCGCGGATATCGCCTGCGTTGTTTTTTTCCGCCCACTGCCGCGCCGCCTGCGGCCCGGATTCCTTGGCGATGCGCGCAATTTCCGGCGCCATCTTCTGGAATTCCGCGATGCGCAGGCTGAAGCGGCTGAATTCGGTGGCATCGCTGGCGCCCACAGTGCCTTGCCAGGTCGAGATAACGCCATTGAGCTGGTCGCTGGCCCTCAGCAGCGCATTGGCGTGTTCGTCGGCCCCAGCCATGTCGAGCGACAGATAGATGCCGCGCGCTTCCGACATCATGGCGTAGACCAGACCGCTGGCCCGCTCGACGTTCCAACTGCCGGCATTGGCGGATTCGAACTCGCCGGTCAGCGCCGCGTGCTGGCGCGCATTCGACACCGCGACCACCGACAGGGCGACGGTGGTGCTGGCGAGCAGCGCGAAGATGGCATAAAGCTTGGCGGCGATCGAAAGCTTCGGCAAAGTCACAAGCGGTCCCACCCCGTTCGCCCAGGTCCTCTGCGGGCATAGTGCCGATAATATGTTAACTTTTTATTTTCCTTAATGATCGGCGTCGCCGGAAGGTTGTCATGGTTCTTAAAGTCGCGGTGCAGATGGATCCGATCCAGCGGATCAACGTCAAAGGCGATTCGACATTCGCGCTGCTGCTGGAGGCGCAAAGGCGCGGCCATGCGCTCAGCCACTATACGCCGGACCGGCTCGCCCAATTGAACGGCCGCCTGTTCGCCGGCGTCGAAGCCCTGAGCGTGCGCGACCAGGCCGGCGACCATGTCACGCTGGGCGAGCCCAAGCGCGCGGCGCTCGCCGACTTCGATGTCATCCTGTTGCGCCAGGACCCGCCCTTCGACCTGGCCTACATCACCAGCACCCATCTGCTCGAGCGCATTCATCCGAAGACATTGGTCGTCAACGACCCGGCGCAGGTGCGCAATGCGCCGGAG
>JAUSBQ010000231.1 GCA_030651965.1 Pseudolabrys sp.
GTCCCTCATTCGACCTAGACCGGTAATTGAACTTTTAGAAGATTATACTATTATCATGGGAGCAAATCAGTTGGCCGCTTTCGACCGCTGGGAGCAATCCTATGAGAGATTATGTGATTTTACACTTCATGCGGTGGTGGAACGCACTTGCACTTCGCAATGGAAAGTTGAAGTTTAGGACTCAACGAGAGGCCGCCGAATTTGTGCGCCGTGTTCAGAACGAAAACGGTGGCCCAAACGCCAAGATTTTGGCCATGCGTCAACGATATGTCGAGATAAATCGTGCCAAAACCGGGCGCAATTCGCCTCGACTTGACGAGGGTAACAATCGAGCCGTTCTCGGATAGAGCGGTCGTCAACCGCTTCTCTTGCGGTCAACGACCGCTCGATTCTTTCCTCAAAAATAAAGCGAAAAAGGCGGTCACGCGATCCGAGCATCGCGTTTTTTGCGCGTTTCTTGATGGCACCCCCAATGTTGTTGGGTATTACGCATTGCAGCTTGGCACCGACAGCGTTTCTGAACTGCCCGACGCTAGCAAAGACAATTATTTGAAGAACTACGTTGCCTTCCCGGCTGTAAATTTGAGTTTTTTAGCCGTGGACGAACAATTCCAGCGTCAAGGATTAGGCGAATACTTATTGATGGATGTTTTTGAAAAAGCCGCTGCAATCGCGGAACATGCGGGCTATTTTGCCCTTACGCTCGTCTCCATGAACGATGGTTCAACTGCTTTTTATAAAAGCCTAAAATTCAGAGTATATTCGGAGAATACAAAGCTCCCAAAAATGCTCTATCCATTAGAGGACATTCTTACCTTGGTGCGCGGTAAATAGCGTTACGCAGCGCCGCTGCCAGTAGCCCTTCCAATTACGGCTGACCTTGTGGCCGAGCGCCAAGCCGAGCGCGCGATAGGCCAGCGCGCCATTGTCGAGTTCGCGGTGATCCTCAAGCCATGCCGCATGCGCGGCGTACTGGTGAAGGTACTGCGGCGAAACGTAGTGGTGCTGGCCGCGCACCATGCGGCGCAAGCGCGAGAAAAAGCTTTCGGCTTGATTGGTGCAGCCTTCGATCGTGCTGTAAGCCTCGCTGTGATTGATGCGGCGGGTGAGCCAACCGGCGTGCAAGGCATCCCAGTGCGAACCTTCGTCGGCGTGCATGATGGCGCTGCGCTTGACGATGCGCTTGGCAATCTCAACGCCCGCGCCTTCGGTACGCTCTACAAACGTCGTCGTGCGGCCCTGACCGGGTCTTCTAGCACTACTTTGGCAGATTTGGTTGAAGGCGGCCTGCGAGCAGCATCTCACAGTGCGTGCATCGTAGTGGTGGAGGCCGCACGAAGAGGTCGAGGATGGCTTGTCTGATGGCCGGCATGCTCGGTTGTGGCGGTGGACCTGAGACTCTTTTTTTTCCGTCCCGCTGCGGTGAGGCGGCGAGATTGAAGGAAGGCGTAAGCGATCATCGTCATCAAGGCATGTCGGTGTAATCCGGCCCACGACCTGCCCTCAAAATGGTCGAGCCCCAGCTCTTCCTTCAATTGCTGATGCGCCTGTTCACAGATCCACCGCGCCTTGACGGAAGCTGCCAGCGTCTTAAGCGAAACGTCAGCGGGCAAATTCGAGATGTAGTACTTCTGCTCTCCGCTCGATCGTCGTTCGCCCAGGATCCACACTTCATCGCCAGGCATACGCTCGACACCTTTATCGAACACGCGGTGCTTTGGGCCGTCCGCGATGCGGACGCGCCGTGCCGCGAAGAGGCATGTTAGCGGGCCTTTCGTGCCCCCACGCCAGCTGATCTTCTGCCATTTTACGCCGACCAGCATCGTCTCGGCAGAAACTGGCGTCATATCCGGGATATGGTGTTTGCGCGGCTTACGGGCTTTCTCCGTCGGAAAGATCATGGTGACATCGGTCGGATAGACTTTCTGGCGCCGCGACATACCAACTGCCCACAAGAGGCCGCGTTCGCTCAGAGCATGACGGAACCGTGCGCTCGATCCGTATCCCGCGTCCGCCAGCACACAACCGAAGCGAACACTGGCTGCGATCACGCGGTCGATCTCAGCCAGCGCGATCTCTGGCTTGGACCGTGCCGTGCGATGCTCGATTGGAACGCCGGCACGCTTCAGACGTACCGGATCGCTCGTCCAATTCTCGGGAATGAAGAGACGTAGCGCCACCATTACCGGCACTTCACCGCGCGCAAGCGTCAGCGACACCAACGTTTGGCAATTGGCCGTCTTGCCGAGAGTTGATGCATATTGCGGAGCTACACCAACCGAGCGATCGCCCTTCTTGGGCATCGATGTGTCGTCGATGACCAGCACTGCATCTTTGCCACCGACGAGCCGGTCGGCCTGAACGAGCAATTCTGCTTCCAACGGCGCCGCGTCCCAGACGCCATCAGCGATGAAATGATGCAATTGGTCATAGTCGCCCGGCGCCAGCCGCGCCGCCATTGGCTGGACGCTCTTGCGATCGCCCGGCCCAATCAGTCCCGAAACATACAGCGGACACATCCGCCGCCGAGCCTTGTGACCTAAACGATCCAGGAATGGCTCAAGCCAGCGTCTAAGCTCATCTTCCCACCTCGACGTCGTATCCACCATGGTCAGCCCTCCAAAAAGCCGACCACCCATGAATCATTGAAAACGTGATTCGGGAATCCCAAGGGCCTCATTCCCGCGTAAAATCTGCCAAAGTAGTGCTAGGTGAGGTGGTTACGCGGGAGTCTAGATTAAAGCCGCCACAAAGGGGCGTACGCAGCGGAAAAAAGAAACTGGTTACGCAGACGAGGAGGGGGCTGATCTGGGGCAACTTTGGCGACGAGAACAAGGCAAACCTGGGGGTCAGATTTTGCATCTGCGCGTGGGTGTTCGCCCTTTTACGGAGTCCAAAAAGTCCGGTTTTTTAGTACGACTTTTTCAAGGGCGGGGCATCTCTTTCGCCGCGGAACGACCCCGTCTGATCGAGCCAAGGCATCCTCAATTCCTGTAACTGAGATGCTCGCCTACAGGTCGCACTGCGGCGACGCCTTAAGCACAAGACAACATCTTGTCACACCAGAATTGGGGCGCAACATATTGTGTCACCTTATCGGCGAAAGGAAACAGGTGCCTTATCAGGCATTTTCTAACCGTATGTCCGGTACTAGATGCCTACCGCCGGCGGCTCCGGTGTAGTGCGCGGTGATGCAGACTGCGCTGATGCCGAAGCCGACTGAAAGAATCTTAGACCAGAAGCCGTTAATGGCGCCGTGAATTAGTATCGCGTGGCTCCTGAGCGTGACCTCCTGCATAAGGGTCAAAGGACGGCCGGTGCGTTGCCTCTCAAACGCGATGGAGAGCCAGGGGGAGGGTACGGTGCGCATTCCGACGATCGCGACCAGTCGTTCCAGCGCATCGCGACCAGTGTGACGCGGGTGCGTGACGGTGCCGTTGGATGCTGTTTCTGATCTCAGTGTTTTCCTCTTTCGTCAAGTGCGGCGGTAGCCCGTCCCGCCGCATGCTGGTTGGGTCACGCTCACTCGCCTACGCGACGCCTGGTTACGCGGTAGCTCACAAGGCGTCGACTATCACGAACGCATTCCCCTTTTTAGGGCGTCGGAAAATTCTCTTTTTATAGCGTCAGAAAGTTCAGCTTTGGCTCATTGAGGGCCTGCCGGCACCGGTAATCCTGACGTGGTGACTGGCGTTATTAGGTGAGTGACCGGTTGCCGCAGCCACAAACCGCGTCGACACCCACTTCACTTCAATCCGCTCAAACGAAAGCGAGCGGCCCATCGGGACCGCTCGCCTCTACACAAACGGGGACGCCGTCCCGACCTGCTTGCGCCTAGCGAATACAGTCGCCTGCCTGTCTTGCTAGCTCCGCAACATACGCAACATACGCCACATCATCCTCCCAGATGTTCTACTCCGTTGCGGAGGTTGCGAATGTTGCGGACTTATCAGGGATGGCAGGCAGGTAACGGTTCCACACCTCATACAAATCATCGCGACGATAGCCCTTGGGCGTCGAACCGCCGATCCGGATCGAGCGCGACTTCACCCCGTACTCTTTGAGATGGTTGGCGAGACCACGCTCATCCATCGGCTTCCCACGAAGGGTGCCCCAAGGCGATTCCTCGAGACTGTTGAGCGCATACAGGATCGCCTTGCTCGACATTTCGTCCGATCCGCTGAACACCTCGCGCAGGTCCGCGAGCAACTGAATCCCAAGGCTAGGTTCCAAATTTTTGGAAGCCGCAACGAGTGCGACCCCTGCGCGCCGCGCACGCGCCGGCCAGTCGCCACCAATTGCGTCAGCGACCGCGATGAGCGGTTCCCAAACGTCCGCATCACGATCCTGTATTTCGCCCGGCATTTCGGGCCAGCTGACTTCTGTCACGTTAGCCCAAGCTTCAATCTGATCGCGGAGTTCGTGGCCCTGCGAGGCATGAATGCGGCGGCGAAATTGTTCGACAGTCTCGTCAATGCAACGCCGACGCATACGAATAATGACCGACCGCGACAGAATGGTGTCCGGAAGCCATCCAAGGCCCGCCAGCGCCACTGCTGCGTAGGCAGGGATCTCTTCTGTGAAGATTTCCTTCCCCCGCACCACGCAACGCCCGGTGACGGCCCCGCGCCGGTGCCCCGCATTCAAAAGCCCACGCAATTCTTCATTCTCGCGGGCCTTCGGGCCAAACACCGTGTCGATTTCATCGAAGAGGATGGTGGCACCCTCACCACAGCCAACCTTCCGGAAAAGATAGGCCGGCGACACGTTGACCGCGCACACCGCGTTCGGGACCAGCAGCTCGGTGATCTCCAATGCCCGGGTCTTCCCGGAGGCGGGCTCGGCGCTCAGAAATGCCAGGCGCGGGGTTGAGTCCCACTTTTCCATAAGATGGGCGTGGATGATCCAGAGAGCATGCGCCGTCTTCGCGTAGTCGCTGGGATACGAGACGAACCGGCCGAGGAAGTTATAGACCTCCTCGATCATGCGCTGACCCTTTTGGGCAAGGCCGTCGAAGGCCAAAAAATCGGAGTTCTTTTCCAGCATTATTCAGCCCCTTCGTCGGAAGGCTGACCACAGAGGAAAAACGGGACCCCCAAGTCACGCAGCGCTTCAACGGCCGCGTCACCCGAGATAAGTCCCGCTTTGAGCGCGAGGCTGATCGTAACCACCTCGTTCGTCAGGATGCGGAGGCGCAGAACAGCGCCGCGGCACTCTGCCAGCAAGTAGCCAAGGCGATCTTGCGTAAGAATGCCGTTCTCGCTATTTTCTGAATTGACCGGGCTGCCAAGCAGGTCGTTTCCAAAAACCCCGCGCGGTCCAGACGCGGGGTTTTCTTTTTCTTGGCGCTCTTGGTTACGCATCGGCCACCTCGTAGTCCGAGGTCGAAAAGTGCGGCTTGCTGATGCGCGCTTCCGCCCAGGCATCGAGCTCAGCCGGGTCATAAATCGGGAACCGGCCGGCCTTGCGATACACAGGGCCGCCGCCGGTAACGGCAAGCTTGGCAAGCCATTTGCCCGAGCAGGGAAAGCCCCACTCCTCTCGGACATATTGCGCCGCCTCCAAGCGGCTCAAATAACGATGGGAAGACTGGTCCATTTCATCTCCTTGCATGCGACCGGAATATCCGGTGGTTGCTGGAGACGGTTTGACGTCGCTGGAGTGCCGAATAAACTAGGCGAAAACTAGTCGAATATTATTTCTTCAATTCGATTTTTTCCCAGTAACCCTTCTCTCGAAGAAGAGCTTCAATACTTTTTGCCCCGATTTTCCTGGCTTTGGGATGCGTGTTTGCCAACCATTTAGCGAGTATCCTTGACTGGTGGCCTATACCCGATACCAACTCTCCCCTTTCAACGATTGCCTCGAACTCATCTGCGATCAGGGCTTTGGGGGACGGCCGGCCAGGCTTTCCACTTTTGTATTGATCGGGTCCGTCGAACGGCCAGCGTTTTAGTATTTCGCTCTTGAGAAGAGTTAACTGGGACCAACCTTTGCCATTCTTATTCTTCAATGAGTCGCTGAACCCGCCTCTCCAGTCGTCCCATTCGTCGTCATCTTCATAGGGAAACGATTGCAATAGCCAAGCGCTCGGGCCGACCGCGATGTCGAAGTCTTTGATATGGTAGGGATGCTGAACCGCGCAGTGCGAGAACTTTTCCGCAGGGATAATGCACCGATCTGCGTTCTCATCTGTGCCTGTCACAGAAACTTGGCCAGAGATGATCGCGTCGAGTAACCCTCTGTATGCAGGGAGCCAGACGCCTTCGTCAGTCAGGTCAATTGATTTTGAGCCACCGGCTGTGGCGATCCACTGCGCCGCGCAGAAAAGCGGCATGTCACCGTCCCCTTGAGGGATAACTAGAGGAGGCAAACAGACCGATGCGGGCATGGAGTCTTCTGCTTTTTCTTTAGGCTCGCCTTGCGAGACAGATTTCGGAGAAGGTCTGATTAGGTCTTGCTATTTATCGGCGCTTTGGTCCCCAAACCTTCTCAAAGGGTATTCTCTCGTTCCGAAGTCGACAGTAAATTTCGTGAAACGAAATCTGATAGTCCCGATTGGCCTCAAGCCATTTTATATTTCCGCCGGCCAGCTTAATACCTCTTTGAAGCGGTTTTGGAGAGGCGGGCGCAGACGCTGTAAGCTTATCTGCCATGTGTGCTGTCACGCATTGCGAAATGAAGTTGAGGAGGAGGCTTCGTCTGTCTCGCGCCTCAAGGTCCACTCCTGCATTGTCGGTCTTTGCGGAACTCGTGGGCGCTTTATGTTTGCCTTTGCTGCCTCGGGAGCTTGTCGGTTTTGCAGCTGCATCGGCGCTTTGCCAACTCGTCCCGTCTTCGCTTAACCAGATTGTGGAGCTTCCGCCCGAGTATCCACCTTTGCCCAAAATTCCCCCCTTAAAACGTACAGTTCTGAATACATTACCGCTCGGATCATGCCTTTCTGAGCTCTATTACTTTGCCTTGCGAGTGCATTTTTCCATCGAGCGAATTTGAGATGCGAGACGCAACGCGATCGGCGGCAGCAAGAAGGGCCTCATCGAGGCGGCGGATGTAGTGTTGGGAAGTCACACCCCTTCGAGAATGCCCAAGCAAATCGCCAATCGTTGAATCACTGTAACCCTCGTCGGCAGCAATACTACCGAAGGTTCTTCTGAGGTCGTGGGAACGGACATCGGAGAGGCCAGCAGCATCAAAAATGGCAGCGATGGCCTTCTTGAAATCTGCACTGCCATCTCTGTGGACGTTTGGAAAAACCCATTTTTCCGAAATCTTGGTAAGCCCTTGCAGCATTATTCTAGCCGCTGAGCCAATGGGGCGAACTGATCGTCCCGTTTTAGTATTTTCCAGCCGCAAGCATGACCCGGCGAAGTCGATTTCAATCCACCGCAATCCACACGCTTCCTCGCGACGTAGCCCGGTCAAAGCGATCAATCGAACGGCAGCAACAGGACCGGGGGGCGCGCCTGGCTTCACCATCAGCCCCTTGCCCAAAGCCAAAAGCTCCTCGGCAGAGAGGATGCGGTCTTTTGAAGCGGGGCGGGCCGTTTCAACTCCGTGGGCAGGATTGGGGCCAGAAACTAAGCTACGCTTCTCTGCCCAAGAAAAAATGCCACCGAGCAGACCTACAGCGCGCGCAGCCGCGACTCCACCACCGGTAACAACGGCTTTGGCTCTGGCCTTTCCTTTGAACACTCCGGCGGTCTTTCCTTGAGTGACCGCGTCTGCCATGCGCTGCACGTCCCCCCTGGTTACGTCTCTTGCCCTAAGATGCCCAATAAGCGGCTTGATGTGCCGAGCGACGCGCCCCTCATCAATTTTAAGAGTAGAAGTCCGCTTAGGGCGGCGAAACCGCGTCATCACGAGGTCAGACCGGGCAGCCTCTAAATAGGCCTCGCACATTTCTGAAACGGTGATGGCGTCACGCCCGGCTGTTTTTTCGCGCTGCGGGTCTCGACCCTCAGAGGCCGCTCGGATGATTTCCTGAGCACGTTGCCGCGCCTGTTCGACCGTGTAAGGGCCGTAGACGCCGATTTTAATGCGCCGTGTCGCCCGGCCGACCCTGACTTGGCAGACGAACACGCGCTTCCCTGAGGGGTAAACACGGACCCCAAACCCCGGCGTGCTGCTGCACCATAAAAAGTGGTCAATTGGCTTCGGTTTGGCGGCGTCCACAGCACGTTTGGTCAAGGCAGGCATCGGCAACCTCCAGAAAATTCACCGGAAGCCTACCGGAAGCAGAGCGTGGGGATTGAAGGTAACTAGGGACGATCCGCAGTTATTGAAAATATCAGAATCTCTTTTATTTTCAAGGCTTAAAACACTCAGAGGGATTGGCGGCTAACCGGGGGAAACGTAACTCCCTACCTTGCCAAGGTCGGGGTCGAGGGTTCGAATCCCTTCGCCCGCTCCAGTCACCAAAAAGCATCATCTTTTCGAAGCACATATTGCGCGAATCAGTGGGCGTTCGATTCGCCCGCTTGGCGTGCGAGCACTCGTTATGTGTTTGCTGCACAACGGTTTTTCGTGGATGTCACAGGTTTTGGGTTCGTTTGGCCAAAATGAGCCCGAGCGTTATATAGGAATAAATACTTAATTCAGATAGCCTGCACCTCACGCAGAGGTTGCGGATATTCAACCTGCGATAGAGTCAAACGAACGACGAACAGATACCGCCATTTTTTTTGGCTCGCCGGGACCGTTTGGTCGCGCCAAACGCTTCGACGGACGCGCATTCGGCGCCTGGGGCATCTGGCGGCGCCCCGCCGAACCACTCATGCGGCTTAAAAAATGCCCCATGTGGAAACGGGGGATTAATGAAGCGGCCATGCTCCCCGGTGCGCATGGCGGCCGATCTTGTGGTAATGAATGGGTTAGGCAAGAACGCGCAAGACGTGCGACTCCTGAAAGGTGTCGACATGCGCATTCCCCCCGACAAACGTTCTAAAAATGCATCGAAAAAGTCCGTGGCGTTAGTGCCGGCGGATGAGGTTCAACGCGCCAACGATCACGCGGCAATCGAGGCAAAACTCGAGAACAACCCTTTCCATAAACACAACACCGCAGGCGGCAGAATTCCGCCTTATATGCCGGAATATGCAAATCTCGCCAAAGCAATGTGCGAACGAGGCGCCACTTTGGACGAGTTGGCTGAAATCTTTAGGGTTTCGCCAAAGACCATTCGGATCTGGCAAATTTCACATAATGATTTTTCTGAAGCTTGTCAGGTCGCACCTGGATGCGTCGAGCGTGTCAAACGCAACATCTTCGACATCGCCATGGGGCAGAAAGTTGTGACGGAAAGAATTGCCGATTCCGGAAGCGGGCGGCAAATCACCAAGGTGACGACCAATTTGCCGGCCAATCTTGCCGCAAGCAAATCTTTTGTGCCTGAAACGGTAGTTAAGGTTGAAAGCGATCTCAGGGTGCTTCTCAGGCAAATTAGTGAACAGCGCTCGATGTTTGGGATAAAGTATACAGGGCCGGACGGAAAGATGATGTCCGAAAAGGAAAATATCGCTTTGGGTGGAAGCGATTCAGAAATTGACTGGAGCAACAAATCGCCTGAAGAACTCAGCGAGGCGAAGGAAACTCTGAGGAGGCGGCGTCAAAAGCCCTGATTGCAAATTTGCGGCGGGACAAAGCGCGTCTTTCGTAACGGTCAAGCCCGCTTAGTTCGATCGCCGAGCTCGCCACGGCTTCGGCATAACAGCCTAGGCCACTGGCCTGCGACTGGGCGGCTAGACTTCGACTCAGAGCAAGCTGGCGAGCCTTCCTGACCCGCAGCAGATCAACTTGAGCTGCCGCGATTTGCACAGCGAGGGATTGCAGATGGGCCGATTTGCGGGTGCCTAGTATTCTCTCAGCCCATGTCTTAACGGCAGCCGAGTGCGCATGGTCCTCCAGCGCTGAAAGACTGAGACCGTGCTGCCACGCGTTCCGTGATGCTTTAGACTTTCCGGCTGAACTACGCGGACCAGTGCTGGAGCGCGCATTCGCCCGGTTAGCCTGAGCTTTTCGCAGGCTCGTCATGCGGCCCCGGAAGTGCGCTCGGAGCGAACGTCGACTTCGGTGAATTCACCCTCCTCGATTTCGTCAACGGCCTTGCTCAACAAAGCTCTAAACGTGGCGCGGCGGCGCGGAATCTCACGAAGCACGGTAATGCGCCGGGCTTCCAGTCCCATCACGATGCGATCGATGCGCTCAATGTCGCCGATCTTCACCCCCATGGTTTGGGCTGTGACATCATCCATTGTCAGTCCAGCCCGCTCAAGCAGAGTATCGACATATTCGATGGCGTCGGGATATCGCTCTACCCAGCGATCGAGAAGATCCTGCAAATTTTCATCCCCGTGGAGCGGCTCCAAAGCTATTCTGAGGCCGCGCACCTTGTTGATGTTGACCAAGCCCACGATGCTCCGGCGGTACCGCCCGATTTCCCACGTGAAGACCGCGATGTCCCACACCCAAGCGTGTTCAATCGTGTCGGTCGGCTTTTCGTCGCGGACGAGCCGTTCGAGAAGCAAATCGAAATCAGCACGGTTCTCGCCGGGGAGCAGAGGCGGCGGGCCAAACATATGCCAAATTGAGTTATCATTCGTCGCTGAAAGGACAGGCAGTTTTTTTGCCATCAGTTTCACCTCGCGTTCGTTTAGGTACCCTGATCGGGAAGCTGGGTAAGACAATCCCAATTCCACAGCTTTAAAGCTTTAGGCTGAGTTATCAGGCGCAACTTTCCGAGCTGTTCTTTTCCTAACTTCAGCGATAATCCGGAGTGTGCGCAGGGGTCTTAGCCATCGTTTATTCACCTCACTTTCGTTGAGACTTTGGCGCACTGCATGTTCGGCACAACCCCGCCGCCGTCATCAGCTTCATTTATCCCCGCCTTGACGAGTCTATCCCCAGGACGTTTGGATTCTGCAATTCCGCTTGCATTGGCAGTTACACTCTGCAAGCGGCAAAGACCGAGTCGGTTTGTTCGGACAGATGATTGAAACACTATTGGGCCCGGCGGCCGTCACGACAGCGGCCTGTGCTTCCAGGCAATGAACGTGTGGGGGCTGCTAACGCAATGACATTTCGCTGGGTAGATTTTATTGATGATGTTCGCTTGCGGTCGCAGCCTGCTGAGCACCGGTAATTTGAGAATAACGATCGCCTGTGGCGATGCAGACTCTGGCTGGCAAATTAGGGCGCGCGTTTGGGCGCCTGGCGGTCGCGCAAACGGACCCCGGCTCCGCCGCCATTTTCATCAATCAATTCTACGCCAGCGTTTTCGAGCGCTTGCTTGACTACCGCCAGCGTAGACCGTCGGGGCCCAATGGTACCCGCTTCTAGCTGGCGTACCGTCACAATCCCGATTCCGGCCCGAGTAGCCAATTCTTTCTGGCTCCAATCAAGGAGCCCGCGGGCCGCTCTGCATTGCTCCGGGGTGACCATGCTGACTTAGTGTTAGGGTTTCGCAAATTAATCAATTCCATCGAAAAGGTCGAAATAGGCCAGCCGTGATGGCAAAATAGGCCACTCACTCTTGCCTCCTTGAAGAAGTGGAAATGTTCGCGCGCGGCTGAGAGAGGCCGCCAAATGAGGCGGGCTAAATAAACTGGACGCCGATTTTCTTGGCAGTTCGCCAGATGACGCGGCAGGTATGCTTTGAATTCTCTGGCTTAATAACAAGCGTGAAATTATCTGGAATGCCGAGCGGGGATTCCACCTCTAGCATTGCACCGGCCTCGCTTAGATTCCGCACCACGCAGTCGAAACCAGCGGCTCGGTCAAACGAGATAGTGCCGCTCTTTAGCGTCCGCTTACGTTGTGCCGACCTTCGCTCTGTTTCCATTGGTTCAAATTAACTCCCGTCGGTTATCGAACGGTAAAAACGTAAATTCAGCCACTTCTGTCCTCAAATCAGGCCACCAAGGTCACATTTCGCTGGGCAGATTCGGTTGATGTCGCTTGCGGTCGCGGTGTGCTGAGCACCGGTAAGTTTGAGAATGAACGGTCGCCGGCTGGCGAAGATTCCGGCCGGCAAACTAGGGTGCGCGTTTGGGCGCCTGGCGGTCGCGCAAGCGGACCCCGGCTCCGCCGCCATTTTCATCGATGAATTCGACGCCGCCATTTTCAAAGGCGCGCTTGATGACTTCTAGGGTAGCTCGACGCGGCTCACTTGAGGCCGCTTCAAATTGGTGCACGGTCACGATGCCAATGCCGGCCGCCCTGGCGAGGTCCCCTTGGCTCCAAGCAATCAACCCCCGAGCCGCTCTGCATTGCGCTGGCGTAATCATCGAGGCTGTATGGCAAAGACGAATGATTTCTACAATTCCATAGAAAAACTATTGACACGCATAGGCATATAATATTTATTATTCCATAGATTAATTATGATTTGGAGACTCTTTGTGAACCTCGAATTCGCAGCAATCCACTATCGCGCCATTCGTGATCGGATTCGCACCATAGACCCCGAGATCGACGAGCAGACCCTCGCCGACACCGTCGAGGGCCTCACGGATATTCATGAAATCATCCAGGCCATCGTCCGGTCTGCCCTCGTCGATCAAGCGCTGGCCAGCGGGCTCAAATGCCGAATTGCCGACATGCAAGATAGGCTCGATCGCCTTGAGGATAGAGTTTCCAAACGCCGGCAAATAGCCAAAGACGTGATGGTTGAACTGGACTTAAAGAAGCTCACGGCGCCCGACTTTACGGTTTCGATCCGACCGGGGGCGCCGACCCTGATGGTGATCGATGAGGACGCCGTTCCCAAATCCTATTGGGAGCCGGGCGAGCCGCGTCTGCGTCGCCAGCTGTTAGTCCATGACCTCAAACAGGGAGAAGAAGTAGCCGGCGTTGCTCTATCGGAGCCACAACCGTTTCTGAGCGTGAGGACACGGTAATGGGCTTCTCGGCAAAGCAGTTACAGTCGCTGCGGCGCAATATTGATCCGCGCTGTGTTCGCAAGCGGGAAGTCAATGGGCGCGAGCTCTCTTACATCGAGGGCTGGTATGCAATCTCTGAGGCAAATCGTATCTTTGGTTTTGACGCATGGTCCCGTGAGACCGTCGAGACCAAATGCGTCCTTGCACGAGAGACCCGCGGAGCGTTCCTAGCGGTTTATACCGCCAGAGTTCGGATCACAGTGCAGGCAGACGGCGCGGTCATCAGGGAAGGTCACGGCACAGGTGAAGGACGGGGCTCTTCGCCAGGCGAAGTACATGATCTTGCACTCAAGGCCGCGGAAACCGATGCCACCAAGCGAGCCTTGGCAACCTTTGGGAAGCCTTTCGGCCTCGCGCTGCACGGGGGCGCCAAGCAGACTTCCACCGCGAAAGGTACCGCGCGTGAATCGGCATCGGCTAGCAAACGCGCCGAATCCGCTGGTGCTCCAGACAAATCGACATCCCTGCGAGCGCAAGACGCCCTTGCCGGTGATCGCTCTCCGGACAGTCAACTAGGTGATCGGCCTGAATCGGAAGCGCCAGCTGTCTTGCTCATGCCAGAACCACTACGCACGAAGATCGACAAAAGTGTCCTGACGATCTCCGAACCCAAGAGACACAGGAACAAGACCCATCTCCGATTTGTCGCCGCACATTCATGTCTTGTGTGCGGGCGACAACCGGCCGATGCGCATCACCTGCGCTTTGCGCAGCCGAGAGCTCTTGGTCTGAAAGTCAGCGATGAATTCACCGTCCCGCTATGCCGTGAACACCATCGGCAGCTTCATCATGCGGGAAATGAAATTGCGTGGTGGCATGACGTCGACATTAAACCTTTGCCCATCGCGAAGGGGCTCTGGGTGGAGAGCCAAATGAATGAACATGCAACGGCGTCTCTTAAGACGTGATCTAAATGGGCTTTCCAAGGAATGGCTTGCACTACTCGTGGTGTCAGAGGTGCCGGGGAGCCTCCATTCTGACTTCGCAGCTTTATGTTGGGATGAATCTCGTCGGGGACTCACGATTCATTCATCCCCGATGGATCGGCAGCGATTTACCCGAAGCGGACTTCGGCCGGTTGCTCAATGACCAAATTGCCCCTTAGCGGCCATTCAGCGGCTCTCCTTCGATGCGGGCACGTTGCAGGGATTGGTGTTCCGCGCGTAGCCGACGGACCATCCCCCCTGCTACGCCCACAGCGAAGACGTAGGTCCAGCCCTGCGAGGAATCGAACAGATGAGAATCAGACATAGAGCCAACAATACTCTGGGTCACGACCACAAACCCGATCCACTCAGGCAATGTATTGCCGCGAAAGAACAACAGGTGCGCGATCCACATGGACCAAAGCAGCACTATCCCGACAAGCCCAACCTGAATTCCGACGGCAAAAGTTTGCTGGTGCGGGTTGGTTGTGACGTGTCCGAGCATGCCGGTCTGGCCGGCTGCAGCGCGAGCAAATAGCTGAGGCATCGCACCGGTCCCGTGTCCCAGGACCGGCGCTTCACTGATAAACGTCAGCGACCTTTCCCAATACAACGGTCGAGTCCCCAACCAAGGCGAATAATTCTCCGGACTCGAAGAAACCCACAAGACGGCGCAGGCCGCCGCTCCGGCGGCAAGAAGACTGATCATCGCCTTGGCCCAGGGCTTCTTCAAAAACACCAACGGGACCAAGAGTGGGATGATGACTAACGGCAGGAAGGGGACAAAGAAGATTTGGTAGTTCGCCGCGACAATAAAAAAAATGTTGGCGAGGAAGGCGAGTGCGAGTGCCAGCGCGCCGGCGGCCAAGCGTCTGCGGCCGCGCCGAAACATTTCTACGGAAACAAATAGCAGCGCCAAGCTGCAGATTGCGAATTCGCCGCATTGCGCTCCCGCGCTTCCGGTCGGGACGCCGAATTCTTGGTTGGCTGTGAAAGCGCCCCCCGGCCACACCATCAAGATCGAAGATACCGCCAGCAGCACAACGCAGGAAGCGAGATAGCCGAACATGACCCAGATTCCGCCGTCGGAGCGGCGGAACTGAACAAAGAAAAGTGGCAGCACCAGAAATTTTATGAACGAGTCGAATCCACCCAATCGTTCGGGCCAGCTCGCATGTGTCCAAGCCATGCCCAACAAACCAAGCGCAAATAACAGGATTGGCAGGCCGCCCGCTGGGGTCGCAATTTCGCGCCGGACATCGGCCAAGTTCAGAGTTGGGACGAGCGCAATCAGCCAGAGCGTTAACAGAATACTCGTCAACGTTTTTGACCAAGGCAGCGCTACTGCGGTGCCAATCGCGAAGGCGTCAGCATAACGCGCAAGCCGCAGCAGTAGAGCGGACCGCCCGTTCGAAGATAATATGCTCATCGGCTGTTCGCTATTCGTTGCGCGAAGTGTACCATCAATTAAGGCCTCCAACAAGGAATATGACCTGTCTATCGTGCGGAGGTCGCTGGGGATGATTACGAAGTGTCTAGGGTCAGAACTCATTGATTCTTCCAGTCTCCGGTTATTCCCAATCGGCGCAACAGGAAACAACCGTTCAGCTTCAGCGAGCGTCTCTACAAGCTCCGCTGGCGCGTCGAGAGTGCCTTCAACAGGCTGAAGGACTTCAGACGCATCGCCCGCGATACGACAGATTGGCACGAAACTATCTAGCCCCTGTGTGTCTTGCAGCAGCTCTTGTATGGTGGATCTAATGAGTCTGGACCCTAGTTTCCTGCGCAGAACTGTTGCCGTCATTTCGATTGCTGTCGCTTGTCTCGGCGCGCTCGCAATATTCACGGGATTTGATGTCGATAAAATCGAACGGGCGAATCCACCGTCAGGACGGTTTGTTGACGTCGATGGCGGCCGGCTGCATGTAGTTGAGCTTGGTCCTACTGATGCGCCGCCGGTGGTGTTGCTGCACGGGTCCAGCACCAATCTCGGAGATATGCGGCTTGCCCTCGGTGATCGGCTGGCTGCGAGCTATCGGGTCATACTGATCGATCGCCCCGGCCATGGCTGGAGCGATAGACCCAACGGCCGGGCCGATGCATCGCCTGCCAAACAGTCGAAACTTATTCATCAGGCGCTGGAACGGATAGGCGTCGTGCGCCCCATCTTGGTCGCACATTCCTGGTCCGGCGCGCTGGCTGCAGCCTACGCACTTGACTATCCGCGCAGTGTCGCAGGGCTGGTACTGCTGGCGCCGGTGACCCATCCGCGGCCAAAAAGTGTTGCCTGGTACAACAGCATCATCGTTGCGCTCTTGACGGAAAGTGCGCGTTTCGGTGCCGCGCCAATCATCGGACCGATGCTTGCACGCACGTTCGCTCTTCCGCTTGGGAAATTTCTGATCGGGCTTGGTGTGCGAAGTGTATTTGCGCCGCAACAGCCCCCGCTCGATTATCTTGCGCAAACCGGGGGAGAATTGCTGTTGAGGCCCTCGGAATTCGTTTCGAATGCCCAAGATCTTAAGGCGATCTGGGAGTTCGTAGAAGACGAGGCTCCACGATACGGATCCATCGAAACGCCGACCGTGATTTTGACCGGCGATGCCGACGAGGTATTGTCGCCCGAGATTCAGGCAAAGGCGATGGCAGCCGCCGTGCCGCGCGCCAAGCTTATCGTGTTATCCGGCGTCGGGCACATGGTTCAGTTTGCAGCAACCGAACGTATCGTTGAGATCGTGGCTGAACTATCCGTGGCTACTGCGTTGCCTGGTGGTCGGACAGCCCAGCCCGGGCAGCAGATCGGCGACTCCGCAACGGGCGTTGGGCCGATGCGCTAGACCTGATGCTGATTAATTGGCGGCGCAGCTTGGAACGCGAGGCGCAACAGCGGGCCGCCTATTCTCATTGTCAATCGGCGCGCAATATTGACCTCTGATCGGCGTCCAATTTGCACGCTGAATAACACCCATGTCGTCCGGATGGTCTGAATTATCACCTCTAGTTCGCCGCGCACGCTTCAACAAAAAGCCTGCCGCGTTCACTCGCGGCGGGTTTCTCGTACGAACGACGAAGCGCCCGCCTCGCGTCAAATCGACATGGTTGATTGAGCCTGCCGATCGGCGACTTGCTCAACGTGGTGCAGCAGTTACGCGAGCGCTCGATCATTACAAGACAGGCTGCATCGACGTGGCGTCGAGGAGGCGTTTATGGACTTTCTGCCGCGGTGAAACAGGGGGGTTGGCGATGCGGCTTAAATAACATATTTGTACACGCTAACCATTTTCACCCGTTAATTTTGTCAGGCTAAGATGGCATCACTCGAGCCTCACACGCGCCGACTTGAAGACGAAGCCATCTATATCATGCGCGAGGCGGTGGCCGAATTCCGCAACCCGGTCATGCTCTATTCGATCGGCAAGGATTCGGGCGCAATGCTGCATATCGCGCAGAAAGCATTCTATCCGGGAAAACTTCCATTTCCGCTGCTGCACGTCGATACGACGTGGAAGTTTCGCGAAATGATCGAATTTCGCCACGAAATTGCCCGCCGATTTGGACTTGATCTGCTTGTCCACGTAAACGAGGAAGGCCGCGCGCGCGGAGCGTCGCCGGTGTCGGATTCGGGCACCCACACCCAGGTGATGAAAACGGAAGGGCTGCGCCAGGCCATAACCAAGTGGCAGTTCGATTGCGCCTTCGGTGGCGCGCGCCGCGACGAAGAGAAGAGCCGCGCCAAGGAACGCATCTTCTCACATCGTTCCGCCAATCACCTGTGGGATCCGAGGCAGCAGCGGCCAGAACTCTGGCGCAACTTCAACACGCGCATCAAGCCGGGCGAATCCATGCGCGTCTTCCCGCTCTCGAACTGGACCGAGCTCGACGTCTGGGAATACATCCGGGCTGAGAACATTCCGGTGGTGCCGCTCTATTTCGCCAAGGAACGCCCGGTGGTCGAACGCAACGGTGCCCTGATCATGGTCGACGACGAGCGGTTGCCGCTGCTTCCGGGCGAGACGCCGCGAAACCTCAGTGTGCGTTTTCGGACCCTTGGCTGCTACCCGCTGACAGGCGCGATGCTGTCGCACGCCGATACGCTTGACGATATCATCGACGAAATGCGCGCCTCACGCCATTCGGAACGCGAAGGCCGGGTCATCGACCATGATGAATCCAGTTCGATGGAGAAGAAGAAGCGCGAAGGGTATTTCTAATGAGCGGCCCTTCGCCAGATACGGATCGCTCCACGAAGGCCGGCGCAGCGCGAAGCCTCACGACCGTGCCTCCGGCTCTGCGCTTTCTGACTTGCGGCTCC
The DNA here is from genome assembly GCA_030651965.1 of Pseudolabrys sp. Classification (GTDB taxonomy): domain Bacteria; phylum Pseudomonadota; class Alphaproteobacteria; order Rhizobiales; family Xanthobacteraceae; genus Pseudolabrys. The sequence continues at coordinate 18,177 of JAUSBQ010000231.1, forward strand.
GTCGACGATGGCAAATCGACATTGATCGGACGCCTGCTTTACGAACAGAACCTGATCTTCGACGACCAAATCAGCGCGCTCGAACGCGATTCAAAAAAGCACGGTACAACCGGTGACGACATTGACTACGCTTTGCTGCTCGACGGTCTCGAAGCAGAACGCGAACAAGGCATCACCATCGATGTCGCCTATCGCTACTTCTCGACACCAAAGCGCGCCTTTATCGTCGCCGATACGCCCGGCCACGAGCAATATACGCGCAACATGGCAACGGGCGCTTCCAATGCCGAACTGGCCGTTCTGCTGGTGGACGCGCGCAAGGGGCTGCTAACGCAGACGCGCCGTCATGCCGTTGTTGCTAGTCTGCTTGGCATCCGGCACGTTGTCTTGGCAGTCAACAAGATGGACTTGGTCGCGTTCGATCAATCCATCTTCAAAAGCATCACTAAGAATTTTGCTCAGTTCGCCAGCGATCTCGGCTTCAAGGAGATAGTGCCGATTCCGGTATCGGCGCGATATGGCGACAACGTCTCGTCCGATAGTGCGAACATGCCCTGGTATAGCGGCCCGCATTTGCTCTCCTGCCTGGAGACGGTGGATGCGGAGACCGATTCCGACGGCAAGCCATTTCGCATGCCGGTGCAATGGGTCAACCGTCCGAATTCGGAGTTTCGCGGCTTTGCCGGAACGCTGACAAGCGGCAGCGCGCGGCCGGGTGACGAGATCGTGGTCCTGCCCTCCGGACAGACCAGCACCATCAAGACGGTGACCGGCAGCGATGGCGACCTCGCTCTGGCGGGGCCGGGAAACTCCGTGACCATTGTGCTCAACGAAGAAATCGATGTCGCGCGCGGCGATATGTTGGCCGCGCTCCGCGACCGCCCTCAGGTCGCCGATCAGTTCGCCGCGCACCTGGTCTGGATGGCGAATGAGCCGTTGCTTCCGGGCCGCTCTTATCTGATGAAGATCAATCACAACTGGCTCACCGCGACGGTGACCGACCTCAAACATCGGATTGACGTGAATACGCTGGCAAAGCTCGCGGCCAAGACTCTGGCGATCAATGAAGCCGGCGTTTGCAACCTGTCCGTAGCGCGATCGATTGCTTTCGACAGTTATGCCTGCAATCGCGCGACCGGAGCTTTCATCTTGATCGACCGCAACAGCAACGAGACGGTTGCGGCGGGCATGATCGACTTCGCGTTGCGCCGCGCAGCCAACATCCACCATCATCATTCGACCGTAAGTAAGAGCGCCCGCGCCGCGCTTAATCATCATCGGCCCGCGGTTCTATGGTTCACGGGACTTCCCGGTTCGGGAAAATCGACCATCGCAAATCTGGTGGAGGCTGGCCTGCATGCGCGCGGGATACATACGATCCTGCTCGACGGCGACAACCTACGCCACGGTCTGAACAAGGACCTTGGTTTTGCCGAGCCCGATCGAGTTGAAAACATCCGACGCGTCGGGGAGGTAGCCAGACTGATGACCGAAGCCGGCCTTGTTGTTCTCTGTTCGTTTATCTCGCCATTCCAGGCCGAGCGCCGCATGGTTCGCGAATTGCTGCCGGAAGGCGAATTCATCGAGATTTTCGTCGACACCCCGCTCGAAGATTGTATCGCGCGCGATCCGAAGGGGCTGTACCGCCGCGCCCTCGCTGGCGAGATCAAGAACTTCACCGGAGTTACGCAGCCCTATGAAGTGCCGCAAGACCCGGATCTGCATCTCATGACTGTCCGTGACCAACCCGCGGCGCTTGCCGCGCAAGTCATCGACGATTTGGCGCGGCGAAAGATATTTTGAATGGAGGCGTGCGTGAAGACTAGGGTGCCTATCGTGCTCAACCCGCCGTCGCCGATATTTCAGCATGCAAAGTCACAGTAAAGTCAATTCCGTCGCGATTATAGAGCCGATCATCAGCATTGATCGGGTGAGGCTACGCCGATATCGTAAGCCCGGTTGCAAAATCAAAAGAAATGCCACCCGCGCTTAAGCTATTTAGGACCCCGTAATTCTCATGTCCTCCCCCATCATTCCCGTCCTGCTGGCCGGCGGCGCCGGAACCCGGCTCTGGCCGGTGTCGCGCGACGCCCTGCCCAAGCAGTTCCTGCCGCTGGTCGGCGAGCGCTCGACCTATCAGGAGACGCTGACGCGGGTGGCCGACCCGATGTTCGCTCCGCCGATCGTTATTACCGGGCCGAACTTCCATTTCTTCGCCCGGCGTCAGGCCGAGGAAGTGGGCGTCGACGCCACGGTAGTGATCGAGCCGCTGCGCCGCGATTCCGCGCCCGCCATTGCCGCCGCCACCGCGGTGGCATTGGCGCGCGATCCGAACGCGGTGGTGCTTGCGCTCGCCGCCGACCACATCATTCTCGACGTCGAGAAATTCCGCGCCACGTGTCTCGCCGGCCGCGAAGCGGCCGAGGCCGGCAAAATCGTCACCTTCGGCATCAAGCCGACCGAGCCGAAGACCAGCTACGGCTACATTCTGCCGGGCGAAGCGATCGGTAACAATGGCGCGCACACGGTGGCGAAATTCGTCGAGAAGCCGGACGCTGCCACCGCCGCGCGCTATGTGCTCGACGGCTATCTGTGGAATTCCGGCAACTTCCTGTTTCGCGCCGACGTGCTGCTTGGCGAGATCAGGCGGATGGAACCGGAGATGGCAGACGCGATTCAAACCGCCGTCGCCAATGCGACCAACGACCTCGGATTCTTGCGTCTCGAGGAAAAGAGCTTCGCCCGCGCGCCGCAGAAGTCGATCGACTACGCAGTGATGGAAAAGACCGACCGCGCCGCCGTGATCGCCGGTGACTTCCGCTGGTCGGACATCGGCAGCTGGGACGCGCTGTTCGACATCATGCCGCACGACCAACAGGGCAATGTGCTGCAAGGCCCGGTCGTCACCATGGACACGACCGATTGCGTCGTGCACTCGGACGGAAGGCTGACGACGCTGGTCGGCGTCAACGATCTGGTCGTCGTGTCGACGTCGGACGCGGTGATGGTGGTGCCGCGCGCGCGGTCGCAGGAGGTCAAGGAACTGGTCGCCAAGCTCAAAGCCGCGAAGCGTTCCGAAGCCGTCGACCACAAGCGCGGCCACCGGCCATGGGGCTATTACGAGTCGATCGACATGGGCGCGCGCTTCCAGGTCAAGCGCATCGTCGTCATCCCCGGCGGCACCCTGTCATTGCAAAGGCACCGCCACCGTTCCGAACACTGGATCGTCGTGCACGGCACCGCCGAAGTCACCATCGGCGATGCGATTCGCCAGGTGCATGAGAATGAATCTGTCTATCTGCCGATCGGCTGCATCCACCGCCTGGCCAACAAGGGCAAGATCCCGCTCGAACTGATCGAAGTGCAGACCGGCAGTTATCTCGGCGAAGACGACATCGAGCGGATTGAGGATGTGTATAAGCGCACCTGACCGCTTGCCGTAAGTCCCCCGTTACGCCGCCGACCCTGCAGTACCATTACCAGAAGACTAGCTCCAACCGGCGTTTGACACCGGCATAGAGTCCTCAAAAAGTCTAATTTTGTTGGTTTCCTACCGGTTCGCATTTAGCAGAAAAGCAATGTTGAGCGTTCGATTCCATCGAACGCTATAATCCGAAACGTCGGTACTCGGCGATTGGCTAGGTGACGCCTATGGAGTTCAAGATGAAGGCTGGATAAACTTAGGCGTGTGTCAACCGAACCGGGTGCGGACCAATCCGACGGAATTCAGGAGCGAGCGAATGTCGTTTAAATCTTATTGTAGCGAATCTGCACGCATCATCGAGGAAACGGCTGCGCGCTTGGACGATGAGCGTCTAACCGCCGCGATCGACCTTGTTACCAAAGCGATTGTGAGACGCAGTGCCATCCTCGTCTGCGGCAATGGGGGGTCCGCATCCGATGCGATGCATATTACCGGCGAATTGGTCGGGCGTTTCCTTAAAGAACGAAGTGCTTTTAAGGCGATCTGCCTAAGCTCAAATTCCGCGGTGATCACTGCATGGTCAAACGACTATAGTTACGACAGCGTTTTTGCGCGCCAAGTGGAGGCTTACGCCGAAACCGGCGGCGTCCTCATCGGGCTTAGCACTAGTGGAAATTCAGCAAACGTCGTCGAAGCATTCGCGGTCGCTCGCAAACTTGGTCTAAACACTATCGCCTTGACGGGAGAAGGCGGCGGAAAACTCGCCGCGCTCTCAGACGTTTTGCTCGACGTGCCATCGCAATCGACACCTCATATTCAGCAAGCTCACATTTGTATTTATCACTACCTCTGCGAGCAGGTCGAAGTAAAATGCGCTGGGATGCTTGGCATCTCCTCTGAATCCCCCGCGTGCGGGGCATAGAGGGCTAGGATACATTGCTGCGGTCGGACTAGGTGGCATGCGTCCAAGCGTACCATCTACATTTTGAATAGCCGCGAGTGTTGGTTATCAAGGTCAGCGACGAATTCGCAGTTGGGCCTTGCCGCGTGCATCGTCGGTAACTTCATCTTTCGACTCACGCTCGCTCCGGCAGCTCGACAAATCGCGAATTTATATGAGGCGCCAACTTCCCACGCTCAGGCAAAGCTACCGCTACTCCTACATGGGTAGTGCGGTTCAGTATATTGGAGACTTGCCGCGCACAGGCGGCAGAACAACTAGCAACGTATATTGCCTTGACGCGCAATTGTCGGACGCTAAGCCAGTGCGCGCATCAACAATACTTCGGTCTCTTATGAAGATTGCATAGTCAGTTGGCTGTCCTCCTGCTGGGTAAGAGCGGATACAAGTCAACCAAACGGGACCTTTGGTGTTGTGCGATACCTGACTTACTCCCGAGATTTCAACCCGGCCAAGGGATGCGCGGTTCACAAAAACGCTACCACGTGAGTGCACCGCAGACGCGCTGTCGGTTTTTTCATTTTCTGGGCGGCGACTTCGGCCCTGGACGTCACGCAGGACAATTTGACGATAGTCTGGCACTCGACCCCAATCGCGCCAGCGGTCAGAATTTGCTATGTCACTGCAGCCTGCGATCTCGATCGACAAGAGTAATAATAACAATATGATTTTCGGCGTCATGGTCATATATCGCACCTCAGTGGTTCCAAGATCATCTACTTCCTCGTAGCCAGCATAGTCCTCAAAATTAGTTCCCGGGACGCTTCCACGAAGATGAGGGCGATGGGAATTGAATGACCTCACAATAATAGGCTAGACGGCAGCGTGTAGCTATGCTGCGCCCTTCCTATGGATCGGGCGCTTCCGATCACACCGGTGCGTTGCCGACGATCAGCAAATTGCCAAGGATGAGGATGGCAGCGCGCCACCTGTCATGTTCGACATCGCCGAAATCCCATTATTGGCGGTGCCGGTAACAATCAGGTCTTTGATCTCGACGATGATCGTCTCGGATTCGTTTTTATGGGGCATTGAATTGGCTAGGTACAGTCCGCGCTGCCGTTGTTTGGGACGGAGAAAGAGCCGTTGCCATTGCTGTCATCAATCCCACATATTCAGCAATACGCGGCCCGCGCTGCCGCTACGCACCTGATCCAGTGCCTGATTGATCTGGTCGAGCGGATACTCGTGTGTGATCAGGCCCTCAAACGAAAGACGCCCGGCCCGGTCGAGTTTGATGATGCGCGGGATATCGATGTCCGGCACGCAGTCGCCGCCTTCCGAACCGGTAAGAATTTTCTTGAAGTGCAGCGGCAGCGAATAGATCGTCACCTTTTCGATCGGCACGCCGACCAGCACGCACGTGCCCTTCGGCTGCGTCACGTCATAGCCGGTCTCGATCAGCGCCTTGACGCCGGTGGTCTCGATCACCTTGTCCGCGCCTTTGGCGCCGACGATGTCGCGCAGCGCAGCGCCAAGATCGGCGGTGGTTTTTGAATTGATCGTGTGCGTCGCGCCGAACTTGTGCGCCATGTCGAGCTTGG
>JAUSBQ010000245.1 GCA_030651965.1 Pseudolabrys sp.
GAGGCGCCCGATAACACGCAGATCGCGGCGGTGCTTTTGGCCGCGGGGTCAGGCGGCGGCGTCACTGATTTGCGCACAACGGTGGCGATGACCTCGATCGAGGGCAAGGGCGCCTTCGCCGTGGCCAGCGATCTGGCGCCGAGTTTCAAATCGGCCGGGGGCACCTGAGGGCTGGAATAAACCGCGCCGCCCGGCATTAACATCACAGCGACACCACAGAAAATAAAACAACGTCAAGGGAGGATTTAATGGGCATTCATCTTCGTTCGATCGCTCGTGCTTTGCCGGTTATCGCGGCTCTCGGTCTCGCCGCGCCGCTGCTTGTCGCGGCGACGCCTTCGCAGGCGCAAGGGTCTCAGCAAGGCTACCCGAACCGCACCGTCAAGATGATCGTGCCGTTTGGCGCCGGCGGTCCGGCCGACGTCTATGCGCGCGTGCTCGCCAAATATCTCTCCGACGAGACCAAGCAGTCCTTCGTCATCGAAAACCGTCCCGGCGCCGGCGCCGTGATCGGCACCGACGCCGTCGCCAAGTCGCCGGCCGATGGCTACACGCTGCTCGTCATGTCGAACACCCACACCACCAACGAGTCGCTTTTGTCGAACAAACCCTATGAGCTGATGCGCGATTTCGTGCCGGTGGCGACCTTCAACTATTCCGACCTGCTGCTGGTCGTGCATCCCGACGTGCCCGCCAAGACGGTGGCCGAATTCATCGCGCTGGCGAAGAAGGACCCCGGCAAGCTGAACTATGCTTCGTCTGGTCCCGGCACGCCGTATCACATGGCCGGCGAACTGTTCAAAGCCATGAGCAAGAGCGACATCGTCCATATCCCGCACAAGGCCTCGGGCGATGCGCGCAACAGCGTGCTGTCCGGCAATGTGCAGATGATGTTCGACGCGGTGACGACGATGACCGAACTGGCCAAAGGCGGCAAAGTCCGCGCGCTCGCCACCACCGGCGCCAAGCGCAACCCGCTGACGCCGGACCTGCCGGCGGTGGCCGAGACCGTGCCCGGCTACGAGGCGACCATCTGGCTCGGCGTCATGGCGCCGAAGGACACGCCGAAAGACGTGATTGCCTTCCTCAACACCGCCATCAACAAGGTCATCAATCTGCCCGAGGTGAAGGACGCCTGGCTCAAGCAGGGCGCCATTCCGCTGGTCATGACGCCGCCTGAATTCGACGCCTATTTGCGCAAGGACATCGCCAAGTGGGCCGACGTGGTGAAGGTGTCGGGCGCGAAGGTGCAATAAGGACGTAATGGGCAATATCGACGGCACGTTGAACGGTCTGATCAAACTGGCGCTGGCGGCGGCGGTTGCCGCCGGCGTCGCCTTGTCCGTCTTCGTCGTCGTCAACCAGATGGCGCTCGATCGCGACGCCGCCGACCGCCGCGCGCTGATCCAGCGCGATACCGAACTGACGCGCGGCGCGGTGGCGCCGGGCTCGCCGCTGTCGTGTCTCGACGCTGGGGCGGGCGAGACCATCGAGGCCGCCTGCGAGGCCCGTGTCTTCGCCGGTCCGCAAAGCACCGCCGCCGCCGTCGCCTATATCGGCGCGCGGCTGACGCTGCTGGAGGAGGCGGCCATTACCCAGCCCGCCGCACTGAAAAGCCTCGCCGCCGCCCGCCGCGCCGTCGAACTCGACCGTTACGGCATCGCCGCCCATGTGCTGGCGGCGCGCGATGGCTGCACGCCGGAACGCTGCCCGGCCTTCGCCTGGCTGACCGACGCCAATGCGCTGAAGGCGAACATGAAGGCGCAGGCCTTCGACCAATATGTCTCGCGTCACGCCGCTGCCTGGAACGCACCAGCGCCGGCAGGCGAGACCCCGGCGGCCGTCTCGGCAGCGCCGCCTTCTGCCGCGCCCGCGCCGGTGAAATCGGCTTTGGCGCCTGAACAGGTCGCGCATCCGGTGTCGAGCAAATACACGCTGCCCTCGGCCGCCTCGATCCCGCCGGTCAGCATCATGAACGCCGAGCCGCCGCTGCCGAAAGGCGCCGCCGAGGCGCAGGCCGCGCAGCCCAATGGCGATGCCAAAGCCGACCCCAAGGCCGATGACGGCGTCCCGATGCCGCCAAAGCGTCCACAGGCACAAGGGCCCCTTGCAGCGCCCGCGGCCCCGGTGCGCTAGGCTGACCGGGACCGTCCGGGATCATCCATGTTCAAAACCGTCCTCATCGCCAATCGCGGCGAAATCGCCTGCCGCATCATCCGCACCGCGAAGCGGCTGGGCTTACGCACCGTCGCGGTCTATTCGGAAGCAGACAGCTCGGCGCTGCACGTCAAGCTCGCCGATGCCGCGCACGCCATCGGCCCGGCGCAGGCCTCCGAGAGCTACCTCGTCGCCGAGAAACTGATCGCCGCCGCCAAGGCGACGCGCGCCGACTGCATCCACCCCGGCTACGGCTTCCTGTCCGAGAACGCCGCTTTCGCGCAATCCGTTGCTGACGCCGGCATCGCCTTCATCGGCCCGCCGCCATCGGCGATGCTGGCGATGGGGCTCAAGGACCGCGCCAAGGCGCTGATGGAAAAGGCCGGCGTGCCGGTGGTGCCGGGCTATCACGGCGACAAGCAGGAACCGAAATTCCTCAAGGAGAAGGCCTACGAGATCGGCTATCCGATCCTGATCAAGGCGGTGGCCGGCGGCGGCGGCAAGGGCATGCGCCGCGTCGACCGCCACGCTGATTTCGACACCGCGCTGGAAGGCGCCCGCCGCGAGGCCAAGGCCGCGTTCGGCGACGAGCGCGTGCTGATCGAGAAGTACATCACCGCGCCGCGCCACATCGAGTTTCAGATTTTCGCCGACACGCGCGGCAACGCCATTCACCTCAACGAGCGCGACTGTTCGCTGCAACGCCGCCACCAGAAAGTCATCGAAGAGGCCCCAGCCCCCGGCATGAGCGACGCGCTGCGCGCCGAGATGGGCAATGCCGCCGTCGCCGCCGCGAAAGCCTGCGGCTATGTCGGCGCCGGCACCATCGAGTTCATCGCCGACGGCGCCGGCGGCCTGAAATCCGGCGGCTTCTGGTTCATGGAAATGAACACGCGGCTCCAGGTCGAACACCCTGTCACCGAGGCCATCACCGGGCTCGACCTGGTCGAATGGCAATTCCAGATCGCCGCCGGCGAGAAGCTGCCGCTCAAGCAGGACCAGGTGCCGCTCGCCGGCCACGCCGTCGAGGCGCGGCTGTATGCCGAAGACCCGGAGCGCTCGTTCCTGCCGTCGACCGGCA
>JAUSBQ010000248.1 GCA_030651965.1 Pseudolabrys sp.
ATCCTGACCAAGGAAGAGGGCGGCCGTCACACCCCGTTCTTCACCAACTATCGTCCGCAGTTCTACTTCCGCACCACCGACGTGACCGGTGTGGTCCATCTGCCGGAAGGTACCGAAATGGTGATGCCGGGCGACAACGTGGCGATGGAAGTGCACCTGATCGTGCCGATCGCCATGGAAGAAAAGCTCCGCTTCGCGATCCGTGAAGGTGGCCGCACCGTCGGCGCCGGCGTGGTTGCGAGCATCATCGAGTAAGCATTCAACCGACGTCCCCCGCTTAAACGCGGGGGCGCTGGTGGCCTGGATTGGCGCGGGGGGTTGCCCCGCTTCGGTACGGGAAAGTCGAGACGGTTAGCGAATACTGGATCATCCGTTTGTACGGATGATGACAGTCCAGAGAGACAGACAAATGAACGGCCAGAATATTCGGATCCGGCTCAAGGCGTTCGATCACCGCATCCTCGATGCGTCGACGCGCGAGATCGTCAACACCGCCAAGCGCACGGGTGCGCAGGTGCGTGGCCCGATCCCGCTGCCGACGCGCATCGAGAAGTTCACGGTGAACCGCTCGCCGCACGTGGACAAGAAGAGCCGCGAACAATTTGAGATGCGCACGCACAAGCGCCTCTTGGACATCGTCGACCCGACGCCGCAGACCGTGGACGCGCTGATGAAGCTCGACCTGGCCGCCGGTGTCGACGTCGAGATCAAGCTCTAAAGGCCGGGTGAGGACATACAAATGCGTTCGGGTGTCGTCGCACAGAAGATGGGTATGACCCGGTTGTTCACCGAGACTGGTGAGCATGTGCCGGTCACGGTGCTCCGCTTGGCGGAGTGCCAGGTCATTGCTCATCGCACGAAAGACAAAAACGGTTACGTCGCGCTGCAGCTCGGTTCGGGCGCGCGTCGCGCCGGCAACATGAGCAAGGCCGATCGCGGCTACTTCGCCGCCGCTAAGGTCGAGCCGAAGCGCAAGCTCGCGGAATTCCGCGTTAGCGACGACGCGATGATCCCGGTCGGCGCTGAAATCACCGCCGATCACTTCGTCGAGGGTCAGTTCGTCGACGTCTGCGGCATCTCGATCGGCAAGGGCTTTGCCGGCGGCATGAAGCGCTGGAATTTCGGCGGTCTTCGCGCCTCGCACGGCGTGTCGGTGTCGCATCGTTCGATCGGTTCGACCGGCGGCCGTCAGGACCCGGGCAAGACCTTCAAGAACAAGAAGATGCCGGGCCACATGGGCGTCGACCGCATCACCACGCTGAACCTCAAGGTCGCCAAGATCGACATCGAGCGCGGCCTGGTCATGGTCGAAGGCGCGGTGCCGGGCGCCAAGGGCGGCTGGATCACCTTGCGCGACGCCATCAAGAAGAAGCTGCACAAGGACGCGCCGAAGCCGGGCAAATTCCGCCTCGCCGAAGCCGCCGCCTCGGAAGCGCCTGCTGCCGAAGCCAAGTCTTCGGAAGCCCCGGCTGCGAAGGAGGGCGAATAACATGGATATGAAAATCACCACGCTTGAAGGCAAGGAAGCCGGCTCGGTCAGTCTGTCCGATGCCATCTTCGGCCTTGAGCCGCGCGTCGACATCATTCAGCGCTGCGTCAACTGGCAGCTCGCCCGCCGCCAACGCGGCACGCACAAGACCAAGGATCGCTCCGAGATCTGGCGTACCGGCAAGAAGATGTACGGCCAGAAGGGCACCGGCGGCGCCCGTCACGGTTCGGCCCGCGTTCCGCAGTTCCGCGGCGGCGGTCGTGCCTTCGGTCCGGTGGTGCGCAGCCACGCCATCGATCTGCCGAAGAAGGTGCGGGCGCTCGCGCTCAAGCACGCTTTGTCGTCGAAGGCCAAGGACGGCGGCATCATCGTCATCGACAAGGCCACGCTGGACAAGGCGAAGACCAAGTCGCTGCTCGCGCAGTTCGGCAAGATGAGCCTTGCCAACGCGCTGATCATCGATGGCGCCGAGCTGGAAGCGAATTTCGCTTCGGCCGCGCGCAACATCCCGAACATCGACGTGCTGCCGATCCAGGGCATCAACGTCTACGACATCATGCGGCGCAAGACTCTCGTGCTGACGAAAGCCGCGCTCGATGCGCTGGAGGCGCGTTTCAAATGAGCACCAGCGATCCGCGTCATTACGACGTCATTCTCTCTCCCGTGATCACCGAAAAGGCGACCATGGGTTCGGAGTTCAACAAGGTTACGTTCAAGGTGGCGCGTACGGCCACCAAGCCGCAGATCAAGGATGCGGTGGAGAAGCTGTTCGACGTCAAGGTCAAGAACGTCAACACGCTCATTCGCCGCGGCAAGGTCAAGGTTTTCAAGAACAAAGTCGGACAGCAGTCTGATGTGAAGCGCGCGATCGTGACCCTCGAAGAAGGTCATCGCATCGACGTGACCACCGGACTGTAAGGAGCGGATCGATGGCGTTAAAGACCTACAATCCGACCACACCGAGCCAGCGCCACCTGGTCACCGTCGATCGTTCGACGTTGTACAAAGGCGCGCCGGTCAAGGCGCTGACCGAAGGTCAGCACTCGTCGGGTGGCCGTAACAACAATGGCCGCATCACCTCGCGCTTCCGCGGCGGTGGTCACAAGCAGGCCTATCGCATCATCGACTTCCGCCGCACCAAGAAGGACATGGTCGCGACGGTCGAGCGTCTCGAATACGATCCGAACCGCACGGCGTTCATCGCGCTGATCAAGTACGAAGACGGCGAATTGGCCTACATCCTGGCGCCGCAGCGTCTGGCCGCCGGCGACAAGGTGATCTCGGCCGACACCGCGGACGTGAAGCCGGGCAACGCGATGCCGCTCGGCAGCATCCCGGTCGGCACCATCGTCCATAACGTCGAGTTGAAGATCGGCAAGGGTGGCCAGCTCGCGCGTTCGGCCGGCACCTACGTCCAGATCGTCGGCCGCGATCAGGACTACGTCATCCTGCGTCTGTCGACGTCCGAACAACGCCTGGTACATGGCCGCTGCATGGCCACCATCGGTGCCGTTTCGAACCCGGACAAGATGAACACGACGATCGGCAAAGCCGGTCGCCAGCGCTGGCGCGGCCGTCTGCCGCACAACCGCGGCATCACCATGAACCCGGTCGACCATCCGCACGGCGGCCGTACCAAGGGCGGCGGTCACTGGACCACGCCGTGGGGCTTCCCGACCAAGGGCAAGAAGACCCGCAAGAACAAGCGCACCACGAAATTCATCATGGTCAGCCGCCATGACCGCAAGAAAAAGCAGCAGTAGGAACTAGAGCAATGACGCGTTCCGCATGGAAAGGCCCGTTCGTCGACGGTTATCTGCTTAAGAAAGCGGAAGCCGCGCGTGCGTCCGGCCGTCACGACATGATCAAGATCTGGAGCCGCCGCTCGACGATTCTGCCGCAGTTCGTCGGGCTCCACTTCGCCGTCTACAACGGCCAGAAGCACATTCCGGTCACGGTCACCGAGGAGATGGTCGGTCACAAGTTCGGCGAGTTTTCGCCGACCCGCATTTTTTACGGCCATACGTCGGACCGTAAAGCCAAGAAAACGGCTTAGGCCGTCTCAGGATAGAGAAACGTTATGGGCAAGCGCGCACGCGAACGGGACCTCCCCGCAAACGAGGCAAAGGCCGTGACCCGGATGATCCGGATCTCGCCGCAGAAGCTTAACCTGGTCGCGCAGATGATCCGCGGCAAGAAGGTCGCCGGCGCATTGGCCGACCTCGAGTTCTCGCGCAAGCGCATCGCCAAGGATGTGCGCAAGTGCCTCGAATCGGCGATCGCCAACGCCGAGAACAACCACGACCTCGACGTCGACGATCTCATCGTCGCCGAGGCGCACGTCGGCAAGGCGCTGGTGATCAAGCGCTTCTCGCCGCGCGGCCGCGGCCGCGTCGGACAAATTCTCAAGCCGTTCTCGCATCTGACGATTATCGTTCGTCAGGTCGCGGCGGCCGAAGCGAACGCCTGAGGAGGATAGTAGTGGGTCAAAAGATCAATCCGATTGGGCTTCGTCTGGGCATCAACCGCACCTGGGATTCGCGTTGGTTCGCCAACAAGACCGAGTACGGCACGCTGCTGCATGAAGACATCAAGATCCGCGCTTCGCTGATGAAAGAGCTGAAGCAGGCGGCGGTGTCGAAGATCATCATCGAGCGTCCGCACAAGAAGTGCCGCGTCACCGTTCACTCGGCCCGTCCGGGCGTGGTGATCGGCAAGAAGGGCGCCGACATCGAGAAGCTGCGCAAGTCGGTCGCCAAGCTGACCGACAGCGACGTCGTCATCAACATCGTCGAAATCCGCAAGCCGGAGCTCGACGCGCAGCTGGTCGCCGAGTCGATCTCGCAGCAGCTCGAGCGCCGCGTCGCGTTCCGCCGCGCCATGAAGCGCGCCGTTCAGTCGGCGATGCGCCTGGGCGCCGAAGGCATTCGTATCAACTGCTCCGGCCGTCTCGGCGGTTCGGAAATCGCGCGCATGGAATGGTATCGCGAAGGTCGCGTGCCGCTGCATACGTTGCGCGCCGACATCGACTATGGCGTGTCGACCGCGTTCACCACCTACGGCACTTGCGGCGTCAAGGTCTGGATTTTCAAGGGCGAGATCCTTGAGCACGATCCGATGGCGCAGGACAAGAAACTCGCCGAAGGCGATAGCGGCCGTCCGCGCCGCGATAATGCGGCCTAAAGAGACAAGAACATGCTGCAACCAAAGAAAACCAAGTTCCGCAAGGCGTTCAAGGGCCGCATCCACGGCACCGCGACGTCCGGCGCGACCCTCGCCTTCGGTCAGTTCGGCCTCAAGGCGCTCGAGCCGGAGCGCGTCACCGCGCGCCAGATCGAAGCCGCGCGCCGCGCGCTGACCCGCTTCATGAAGCGCGCCGGCCGCGTCTGGATCCGCGTCTATCCGGACGTTCCGGTGTCGAAGAAGCCGATCGAAGTCCGCATGGGCAAGGGCAAGGGCACGCCGGAAGTCTGGGTGTGCCGTGTCAAGCCGGGCCGCATCCTGTTCGAGGTCGACGGCATTCCGGTCGGCATCGCCAAGGAAGCCCTGACGCTCGCGGCCGCCAAGCTGCCGGTCAAGACCCGTTTCATCGAACGCATCGCCGAGTAAGAACCATGAAATCCTCCGACGTGAGAGCGATGACGCTCGATCAACTCGACGACGAGGTGCTCAAGCTGAAGAAGGAGCAGTTCAATCTGCGCTTCCAGCGGGCCACCGGTCAGCTCGAGAACACTTCGCGCGTTCGCGTCATCCGCCGCGACATCGCGCGGATGAAGACCATTGCCGCGCAGAAGCGCTCCGGCGCCGAGCCGGCCGTGAAGCCGGAGACCAAGTCGAAGGCCGTCAAGGCCCCGGCGCGGTCGGGGCGTCGCAAGGCCGCCACCAGTTCGCCGCCGCGCGCGAAAGCGCGCGCGATCGCCAATAAACCCAACAAGTCGAAGAAGTAAGGGGTCACAGATGCCGAAACGTACGCTCCAGGGCGTCGTCGTCAGCGACAAGCAGGCCAAGACCGTGGTCGTGCGTGTGGACCGGCGCTTTGCCCATGCGACGATGAAGAAGACCATCAGCCGCTCGAAGAAGTATCACGCCCACGACGAGACCAACCAGTACTCGGTCGGCGACGTGGTGTGGATCGAAGAGCGGCGTCCGATTTCCAAGCTGAAGACTTGGGAAGTGATCCGCGGCGAGAAGAAGCAGAAAGTCTGATCGCCGTTACGTTTAATTTTAGCCTGGGTGCCGAGGCGATGAGCCTTACCCGCCCAAAAAGAATGAGAGCCGCATCATGATCCAGATGCAAACCAACCTCGATGTCGCCGATAATTCCGGCGCGCGCCGCGTCATGTGCATCAAAGTGCTCGGCGGTTCGAAGCGGAAGTACGCCACCATCGGCGACATCATCGTCGTCTCGGTGAAGGAAGCCATTCCGCGCGGCCGCGTGAAAAAGGGCGAAGTGATGAAGGCCGTCGTGGTGCGCATCCGCAAGGATATCAAGCGCGCCGACGGTTCGGTCATCCGCTTCGACCGCAACGCCGCGGTGCTGATCAACGCCCAGAGCGAGCCGGTCGGAACCCGCATCTTCGGGCCCGTGCCGCGCGAGCTGCGCGCCAAGAACCACATGAAGATTCTCTCGCTCGCGCCGGAGGTGCTGTAATGGCTGCCAAGATCCGCAAAGGCGACAAGGTGACCGTGCTCACCGGCCGCGATAAGGGCCGCACCGGCGAAGTCGTCGAAGTGCGTCCGGCCGAGGACCGCGCCATCGTGCGCGGCATCAACATGGTCAAGCGCCATCAACGTCAGACCGCGCAGCAGGAAGGCGGGATCATCTCGAAAGAGGGCACGATCCACCTGTCCAACCTGGCGCTGGCCGACCCCAAGGACGGCAAGCCGACCCGCGTCGGTTTCAAGATTATCGGCGAAGGCGAAGACCGCAAGAAAGTGCGCATCGCCAAGCGCTCTGGAGCAGAGATCGATGGCTAAGCAAGAGAACACCGAACCCAAGGTCAAGAAACCGAAGGTCGCCAAGCCCGCCCCGGGCGATGCGCCGAAGGTCAAGACGCCGCGCGTTGCGTCGGACTACGTGGCGCGTCTGACGACGCACTACGAGAAGGTCATCCGCGCCGAAATGACCAAGCAGTTCGGCTACAAGAACGCGATGCAGGTGCCGAAGATCACCAAGGTGGTCCTCAACATGGGCATCGGCGAGGGCGTCGCCGACCGCAAGAAGGTCGATCAGGCCGCCGGCGACCTGGCGCTGATCGCCGGCCAGAAGCCGGTCATCACCAAGTCGCGCAAGTCGATCGCGACCTACAAGCTGCGCGATGGCCAGGCCATCGGCACCAAGGTCACGCTGCGCAAGACGCGCATGTACGACTTCATCGATCGTCTGGTGAACATCGCGCTGCCGCGCATCCGCGACTTCCGCGGGTTGAACCCGAAGAGCTTCGACGGCCGCGGCAACTACTCGATCGGCGTCAAGGAACACATCATTTTCCCGGAAATCGACTTCGACAAGGTCGTTGATTCCTGGGGCATGGACATCACCGTTTGCACCAGCGCCCGCACCGACGAAGAAGCGCGCGCGTTGCTGGCCGCATTCCAATTCCCGTTCCGGCAGTGAGGGGCGATAGCCGTCCCTCATACGCGGAACCTAAGGAGCGAAGTTAATGGCGAAGAAGAGTTCGATCGAGAAGAACAATCGGCGGAAGCGGATGACGAAGCAATTCGCCGCCCGTCGCGCGAAGCTCAAGGCCGTTGCCTACGACAAGGATCTCCCGATGGAGGAGCGCTTTGCCGCGACACTGAAGCTGGCCGAGCTGCCGCGCAATTCGTCCGCCACGCGCATTCACAACCGCTGCGAACTGACGGGCCGTCCGCACGCATATTACCGCAAGCATCGTCTCAGCCGTATCGCGTTGCGCGATCTCGGCAACAAGGGCCTGATTCCCGGCCTTGTGAAGTCGAGCTGGTAAGGGGGCCGAGATGGTAAACGATCCGATCGGCGATATGATCACCCGCATCCGCAACGCGCAGATGCGCGCCAAGGCCAAGGTCTCGATGCCGGGCTCCAAGCAGCGCGAGCGCGTTGCCGAAGTGCTCAAGACCGAAGGCTACATCCGCGGCTACGCCGCCGTAGCGCATGCCAACGGCCGCAGCGAGCTCGAAATCGAACTCAAGTATTTCGAAGGCGAGCCCGTCATCCGCGAAATCGAGCGCGTCTCCAAGCCCGGCCGCCGCGTTTACGCCTCGGTCAAGGCGCTGCCGCGCATCAACAACGGTCTCGGTGTCGCCATCGTTTCCACGCCGAAGGGCGTGATGGCCGACCACGACGCCCGCGACGCCAATGTTGGCGGCGAAATCATCTGTACGGTGTTCTAATGTCACGCATTGGCAAAAAACCCGTCTCCATCCCGTCCGGCGTCACCGCCAGCGTCGATGGCCAGACCGTCAAGGTCAAGGGCCCGAAGGGGGCACTGCAGCTTGTCGTGCATGACGACGTCGTCGTCGCCATGGACAAGGGCATGGTCACCGTCGACCCGCGCAACGACAGCAAGCGCGCCCGCTCGATGTGGGGCACCTATCGCACGCTGGTGTCGAACCTGTTCACCGGCGTGACCAAGGGCTTCGAAGAGAAGCTGGAGATCACCGGCGTCGGTTATCGCGCGGCGGTCCAGGGCAAGAGCCTGAACCTCCAGCTCGGCTTTTCCCACGACGTCACCTTCGCGATCCCGGAAGGCATCGCCATCGCGACGCCGAAGCCGACCGAGATCAACATTACCGGCATCGACAAGCAAACGGTCGGGCAGGTCGCCGCGGAAATCCGCGGCTATCGTCCGCCGGAACCGTACAAAGGCAAGGGCGTGAAGTACGCCGGGGAATACATCTTCCGCAAGGAAGGCAAGAAGAAGTAGAGGGCATAGCGCCATGTCGAGATTAAGTGACCGGACCGCACGGCGGACGGCGACGGTGCGACGCAAGGTGAAACTTGCGGCGCGTGGACGGACGCGGCTCTCCGTGTTTCGTTCGTCGCAGCATATCCACGCGCAGTTGATCGATGACGAGAAGGGCGTGACTGTCGCGTCCGCCTCGACGCTCGAAAAGACGATGCGTGAAGGCAAGAAGACGGGCGCCAACATCGAAGCCGCCAAGGCTGTCGGCAAGTTGATCGCCGAACGCGCCAAGGAGAAGGGCATCACGGAAGTGGTGTTCGATCGTGGCGGCTATCTGTATCACGGACGCGTCAAGGCGCTGGCGGATGCCGCGCGTGAGGGCGGACTTAACTTCTAACGGAACACGCATCATCCCGAAAAGTGGGAACCGGTTTTCGGACAAGATGATGCGCAGGGAAAACTGAATATGGCACAAGAACCCCGACGAGACCGTCCGCGTGGTGGCCCAGGCCGCGAAGAGCGCGACAGCGAGTTCACTGACAAGTTGGTCCACATCAATCGTGTGGCCAAGGTGGTCAAGGGCGGCAAGCGCTTCGGCTTCGCGGCGCTCGTCGTCGTTGGCGACCAAAAGGGCCGCGTTGGCTTCGGTCACGGCAAGGCGCGCGAAGTGCCGGAAGCCATCCGCAAAGCGACTGAAGCCGCCAAACGCTCGCTGACCCGCGTCGCGCTGCGCGACGGCCGTACGCTGCATCACGATGTGGCCGGACGTCACGGCGCCGGCAAGGTGTTCCTGCGCGCGGCTCCCGCCGGCACCGGCATCATCGCCGGCGGCCCGATGCGCGCCGTGTTCGAAACGCTTGGTATGCAGGACATCGTCGCCAAGTCGCTTGGCTCGTCGAACCCGTACAACGTTGTGCGCGCCACGTTCGACGCGCTCAAGCATCAGGACTCGCCGCGTTCGGTCGCGTCCCGCCGCAACGTCAAGGTCTCCACGCTGCAGGCTCGCCGCCGTGAAGGCGCCGACGAAGTCGCGGCCGACTAACAAGGAATAGCGCGCGATCCCGAAAAGTGGGAACCGGTTTTCGGACAAGATCGTGCGTAAAAAAGGAACTGAGTTATGGCTACCGCGAAGAACAAGACGATCAAGCTCGAGCAGTATGCCAGCCCGCTGCGCTGCCATCACGATCAGCGCGAAACGCTGGTGGGCTTAGGCTTGAACAAGATCGGCCGCGTCAAGGATCTGCCGGACACGCCGTCGACGCACGGCATGCTCCGCAAGATTCGCCACCTGGTGCGCGTGGTCGAAGACAAGAAGTAATTCTGCGCCGCGCTCTCATGTGAGCCGGCGAACGCAGAGAACGAGGACGTGAGATGAAACTGAACCAGATCGCCGATAATCCCGGCGCCCGCAAGAACCGCATGCGCATCGGCCGCGGCATCGGCTCCGGCATGGGCAAGACCGGCGGCCGCGGCGGCAAGGGCCAGACCGCGCGCTCCGGCGTGCGCATCAAGGGCTTCGAAGGCGGCCAGATGCCGCTGCATCGCCGCCTGCCGAAGCGCGGCTTCCGCAACACCTCGTTCGCGGTCAAGCTCAACGAGATCGGCCTCGCCAAGGTGCAGGCCGCGATCGACGCCGGCAAGCTCGACACCAAGGCAACCGTCGATGCCGAAGCCATGGTCAAGGCCGGGCTGATGCGGCGCGCCAAGGGCGGCGTCAAGCTGCTCGGCGGCGGCGAGTTCAAAGCGAAGGCGAATTTCGCGGTGTTCGGCGCCTCGAAGTCGGCGCTCGAAGCCATTGAAAAGGCTGGCGGTTCGGTCAAGGTCTTGAAGCCGGTCGTCGAGCCGGACGAAGAGCCGCGCGGCAAGAACAAGCGGATGGCGATCGAAGCGGCCAAGCCAGCCAAGCCAGCCAAGCCGGCCACGAAAGCCGAATAATTCCGGCGGGTTAGCCGCTGGCCGCCGTGGCCAGTGTGGCGTCCCGCCGCTCTACCAGTTTTGACGGCAGCGCCTATGTATGGTTCCCGGATAAGGGAGCCCTCGGCGGCGAGGGCGAAGCCGGGGGCTAAGGCGGCAGGAGCGAGCGAATGGTTTCGGCAGCAGAACAATTAGCGGCCAATATAAACTTCGGCGCGCTCGCAAAAGCCGACGAACTCAAGAAGCGAATCTGGTTCACGCTTGGCGCGCTGCTGGTCTACCGCCTCGGCACCTATATTCCGCTGCCCGGCATCGACCCGACCGCGTGGCAGCAGATCTTCAACCAGCAGGCTGGCGGCATCCTCGGCATGTTCAACATGTTCTCCGGGGGTGGCATCAACCGGATGGCCATCTTCGCGCTGAACATCATGCCGTATATTTCGGCCTCGATCATCATTCAGTTGATGACGACGGTGTCGCCGCGTCTTGAAGCGCTCAAGAAGGAAGGCGAGTCGGGCCGCAAGGTCATGAATCAGTACACGCGGTATCTCACCGTCGTGTTGGCCTTGTTCCAGTCCTACGGCATCGCCGTCGGCCTCCAGGGCACCGGCGGCGTCGTCAGCGAACCGGGCATTTTCTTCCTGTTGTCGACGACGATCACGCTGACCGGCG
>JAUSBQ010000250.1 GCA_030651965.1 Pseudolabrys sp.
GTCCCTCGCGCTCGACCGTAACCAGGCCGGCGTGGAGCAGAACGGCGAGATGCGTGGACATCGTGTTGTGCGGGACTTCGCAGATGTTGGATATCTCGCCCGCGGCCATGCCATCCGGATGGACGGCAAGCAGCTTGCGGAAAGCTTTGAGCCTCGTCGGCTGAGCGAGCGCGGCGAAGGCATCCTGGGCTTTCGTATTATCCATATGTCGAGACATATCGACATATTATGACACGCGAATGACGGGGGCAAGTCATTGCCCCACTTCGTTTCAAAAAGAGCCAAGCGCGACCGCCCCTATCGGCGCCGCCGGTAGGGTGCGAACTCGAATAAGTCGAGGATTAATTGCGCGTCAGGCGCTGTCAGCCAGCCTTGGCCGGCGGCGTCGCGCCGTCGGCGCGGCCGATTTCCGTAAGGTGCGAGGCCAGCACCATGCGGTCGAGCTTGGCGATCGGCAACGCGAGCAATTGCTCGACGCGGCGGCGCAGCATGCCAAATGCTACGTCGAAAGCGGCGGCGATTTCGGCGTCGGTCGCGACGACCTTGGCCGGGTCGGGAATGCCCCAATGCGCGGTGATCGGCTGGCCCGGCCATTCCGGCGGGGCCTCGCCGGCCGCCACGTCGCAAACCGTGAAGACGAAATGCAGGTTGTTCGATCCGCTTTGGGCAAAATCGGACCAGGATTTCACGCTCAGATCGTCGAGCTCGTAACCGAAGTTTTTTAGCACCGCGATGGCGTGCGGGTGCAGTTCTGGCTGCGGATCGACGCTGGCCGCGAAAGCCTGGAATTTGCCGCCGCCTTCGCGGTTGAGGATCGCCTCGGCCATCACCGAACGCGCCGAATTGCCGCTGCACAGGAAAAGCACGTTATGGACGTCGGACAAGATCGGTCTCCCCGCAGACGCATCGCCACTGAAGGAAGCGAGATTTACCGTCGACGTATGACGGATCGATGACGCCGCCCCACTTGGCCGTCTGTCCCGGTGGACAGTCTGGTCAAAAGCCGTTTTGCACGCCAGGGTTCACATTTCGTTCTTTTCCATTGCCGCCGGATGCTTTATTGCTTCGGCCAATGACGCAGTTCACCCCGCACCAGGACGACGCCCTCAAGGCCGTCGCCGACTGGCTCAAGGCCAAGCCCGGCACCGGCAATACCCCGCAGGTGTTCCGCCTGTTCGGCTATGCCGGCACCGGCAAGACCACGCTCGCCACCCATATCGCCGACGCGGTCGACGGCGAGGTGAAGTTCGCCGCCTTCACCGGCAAGGCGGCCTCGGTGATGCGTGGCAAAGGCTGCCGCGGCGCCACCACCATTCACTCGCTGATCTACCGCGCGCGCGAGAGCGGCGAGGAAGTGCCGAGCTTCGATCTGTGGGACGAAGCGCCGGCCTCCAAAGCCAAGCTGATCATCATCGACGAGTGCTCGATGGTCGACGCCGAACTCGGCCGCGACTTGCTGTCGTTCGGCGTGCCGCTATTGGTGCTCGGCGACCCGGCGCAATTGCCGCCGATCCAGGGCGGCGGCTTTTTCACCGAGCAGGAACCGGACACGATGCTGACCGAGGTTCACCGGCAAGCGCGCGACAATCCGATCGTGCGGTTGTCGATGGATATTCGCGCCGGCGATTATCTCGAGCCCGGCCGCTACGGCGAGAGCGAAGTCGTGCTGAAGGCCGATCTCGATCCGCAGCGCGTGCTCGACGCTGACCAGGTGCTGGTCGGCCGCAACAATACAAGGCGCGCCTATAACCAGCGCATGCGGCAGCGCCGCGGCTTCACCGACACGATGCCGGAGGCCGGCGACAAGCTGGTGTGCCTGCGCAACAACCGCAAGAAGGGCCTGTTCAATGGCGGCCTGTGGAGCGTGAAGGAACGCGGTGGCCGCAAGACCGGCATCATGACGATGCGGCTGTTGCCGGACGACGAGACCGCGACGCGCGGCGTCAAGGTGTCGGTGCGGCCGGAATGCTTCACCGGTGGCATCGAGCAGATCGACTGGCAGCGCCGCAAGCCTTACGACGAATTCGATTACGGCTATGTGCTCACCGTCCACAAGTCGCAGGGCTCGCAGTGGGACGACGTCGTCTTGTTCGACGAGAGCGCCGCGTTTTCTGAAAGCCGCGGACGCTGGCTCTATACCGGCGTCACCCGCGCGGCGAAGCGGCTGACGATTGTGATGTGATTCTCCTCGTCCGCCATCGGACGAAAGGCAGTGTCGCGAGCGCCACTGCGGTAAATGCCGCACCGGCGAGAAACGTGCCGGCGGGGCCGATTGCGTCCCATAGCGCGCCGGCGATTATGCTGGCGGCGAGCAAGGCGACGCCGCTTACGAGGTTGAATACGCCGAAGGCGGTGCCGCGCAACTCCGCCGGCGCGGCGTCGGCGATCAGCGCCGCGAGCAGGCCTTGGGTAAGGCCCATATGCAGCCCCCACAGCGCGACGCCGATCATCACCGTGAGTACCTCGGTGCCTAATGCCAGCAGGAGGTCCGCGACCATCAGCAGTACGAAGCCGGCGACGATCATGCCATAGCGGCCGACCCGGTCGGACAACGCTCCGGCCGGCCAAGCGGACGCCGTGTAGGCGATGAACATCACGACCAGCACCATCGGCACGACCGCGACCGGTAATCCGGCCGACTGCGCGCGCAGCAGCAGAAACGCTTCGCTAAACCGCGCCAAGGTGAAGATGGCCGAAACACCGACTGCCATCCAATAGGTTATATTCAGCCGCGCCAACTCGGCGCGGGAAAACGGCGCCGTTACCTGGCGCAGATCGGCCGGCCGTTCCGGCTCGCGCACGCCGAAGACGATGATGGCGAACGAGATGAACGCCGGGATCACCGCAATCCAGAACACGGCTGTGAAATCATTGGCAAGCGCCGCCATGAAGACCACGGCCAACAGCGGGCCGAGCACCGCGCCGGCAGCGTCGAGCGATTGCCGCATCCCATAGGCGCTGCCGCGCAATCCCACCGGCGTGAGGTCGGCAATCAACGCATCGCGCGGCGCGCCGCGAATGCCCTTGCCGATGCGATCGACGAAACGCGCTGCCACCAGCCAGCCGACGCTCGACGCCATCGGAAACACCGGTTTGGTTAAGGCCGCCAAGCCATAGCCCGCCGCTGCGAGCCACTTGCGCTTGCCGAGATAATCGCTCAGCGCGCCAGAAAAGACCTTTGTGATCGAGGCCGTGGCCTCGGCGACGCCCTCAATGATACCGACGGTCAGCGTCGATGTCCCGAGAACGGTGACGAGATAAAGCGGCAGCAGCGCATGGATCATCTCCGAGGAGACGTCCATGAACAGCGACACCAGCCCGAGCGCCCAGACGCCGCCCGGGATTTCGCGCCAGCGGAGAAATGAGCGAGGCTGGTCAGTCATCACACCGCACTTTGACCGCTCATAAAGATATCTACGCCGCTTTCTTCTTCTCCGGGGCGAAGCGACCATAGAAGCTCTCGCCCTTCTCCGCCATTTCGATCAGCAGCTTCGGCGGCGCGAAGCGGGCGCCGTATTTCTTCTCGAACGCGCGGCACAGGTCGACGAATTTCTTCGTCCCCATCATGTCGATATACGACAGCGTGCCGCCGGAGAATGGCGCGAAGCCGAAGCCGAGGATCGAGCCGACATCGGCCTCGCGCACGTCGGTGACGACTTTTTCCTCGAAGGTGCGCGCGGCCTCGACCGCCTGTGTGACCAGAAACCGCTGCTTGAGTTCCTCGACGTCGAGCGCTTCGATTTCCTCGCGCGCCAGTTTTTTCGGCAAAAGGTCGGAAAGGCCCGGCCACAATTTCTTCGGCAGGCCGGGCGGGTAATCATAGAAACCTTTGCCGTTCTTGCGGCCGAGGCGGCCTTGCTTCTCGACCATGCTTTCGAGCAGAATCTTCATGCCCGGTTCGACCGCCTCGGGACCGAGATCGGCCTCGGTGGCGCGAACAATTTTGAGGCCGAGGTCGAGCGCTGTTTCGTCGTTGAGCGACAGCGGGCCGACCGGCATGCCGGCCATGCGCGCGGTGTTCTCGATCATCGCCGGTGGGATACCCTCCAGCAACATCAGGTGGCCTTCCTTGATGTAATTAAGCACGCAGCGATTGGCGTAGAAGCCGCGCGAGTCGTTGACGACAATCGGCGTCTTCTTGATGGCGCGGATATAATCGAGCGCAACGGCCAGCGCGCGGTCGCCGGTTTCCTTGCCGAGGATGACCTCGGTCAGCATCATGATAGCCACCGGCGAGAAGAAATGCACGCCGATGAAGCGCTTGGGGTCCTTGAATTCGGCGGCGAGCGACGTGATCGGCAGCGTCGAGGTGTTGGAGGCGAAGATCGCCGTGTCGGAAATCACCGCCCCAATCTTCGCAATCACATCGGACTTCACCTTGCGATCCTCGAACACGGCTTCGATGATCAGGTCGCAATCCTTCAGCGTGGCATAGTCGGCCGACGGTGTGATCTTTTCCAGCAGCGTGTCGCGTTCGGCGCCCTTCATGCGGCCTTTCATCACACGGTCGCTCAACGACTTGTGCAGCGCCGCCTTGCCCTTGTCGGCGGCTTCCTGATCGCGGTCGATCAACACGACCTGCAAGCCGGCCGCGGCGCTCACTTGTGCGATGCCGGCGCCCATGAAGCCGGCGCCGACAACGCCGATCTTCTTGATGCTGGTCGGCGGCTCGTTGACCGGACGGCGCGCGCCTTTGTTGAGGTCCTGCATGTTGACGAACAATGTGCGGATCATCGCCGCCGCTTCCGGCGTGCGCAGAATCTTGGCGAACCAGCGCGACTCGACGCGCAGCGCCACGTCCATCGGCAATTGCAGGCCTTCGTAGACGACCTGAAGGATGGCGCGGGCGGCGGGATAGTTGTCGTAGGTCTCGCGGCGATAGATCGCGTTCGCCGCCGGGAAGGTCATCATGCCGGCCTTGGAATAGACCGGGCCGCCCGGCAGCCTGAAGCCCTTCACGTCCCACGGCGCTTCGGCCTTGCCGCCGGCCTTGATCCAGTCCTTCGCGGTCTGGATGAGGTCGGCCTGCGGCACGACATTGTCGATCAACTTCATCGCCTTGGCGCGGTCGGTTTTGAGTTGATCGCCCTTGAGCAGGAATTGCAGCGCGTCGGCCGGCTGCATCATGCGCGCCACGCGCTGCGTGCCGCCAGCGCCGGGGAACAGGCCGATCTTGATCTCGGGCAGGCCGAGGCGCGTCTTCGGATTGTCGGCGGCGACGCGGTGATGACAGGCGAGCGCCAGTTCGAAGCCGCCGCCCATCGCCGTGCCGTTGATCGCGCAAACCCAGGGCTTGCCGACCTTCTTTTCCTTGCCGCCGATTTCGACGCCGCCCTTCTCGATGCGGCGATAAAGCTGCGACAGCTTGCTGCTTTCCTCGTAGATGAATTTGGCGGCGGCAATCTCGCCTTCCTTTTTCATCCGCTCGGCATAGATCGCGCCCATGCGCTCCAGCATGGTCAGATCGGCGCCGCCGCAGAAGGCCTCCTTGCCGGAGGTGATGACCGCGCCCTTGATCGCAGCGTCGTTCGTCACCTTGTCGACGATGCCGGACAGTTCCTCGATCGCCTCGAGGGTGATGACGTTCATCGACCGCTCGGGCATGTCCCAGGTGATCAGCGCGATGCCGTCGGCGTCGACGTCGAGTTTGAAATCGGCCATGACCTTGTAGCTCCTATGGCGAAAACGGTTCGCCGTTTTTCCGGGTGTAACGGAAGCCCTTGTCGTCGCGCACGACCATCATATCGATATCGGAATAATGCGCGCGCTCGGTCGCGGCGCGGCTGCCGATTTCGATAAATACCGTGTCGCGATCCGAACGGTTGATCAGGCAATGCCCGTTGGCGACGCCGGCCTTCCAGCCCGCGGTGTCGCCGGGCCGCAGCACCGTTTCGCCGCCGTCCTCGCACAACGTCACCTCGCCTTCGAGCACGTAGACGAATTCGTCCTCGTTCTCGTGCCAGTGGCGCTGCGACGACGCGGCGCCCGGCTTGAGGGTGCAGACATTGACGCCGAACTGGGTCAGCCCGGCGGCGCGGCCGAGCCTTATGCGGCTGCGGCCTTCGACCGCCTTGTTGTGCGGCGGCGGATAGCCGGTCGCGGTATCGATCTTGATGATGGCGCTATCGATCTTCGGCATGCGCGGCCCGCCTAGACCCGTTCGATGATCGTCGCCGTGCCCATGCCGGCGCCGATGCAGAGCGTGATCAGCGCGGTCGATTTGCCGGTGCGCTCCAGCTCATCGAGCACGGTGCCGACGAGCATCGCGCCGGTGGCCCCTAACGGATGGCCCATGGCGATGGCGCCACCATTGACGTTGATCTTGTCGCGCGGAATGTCGAAAGCTTGCATGTAACGCAGCACCACCGAGGCGAAGGCCTCGTTGAGTTCGAACAGATCGATATCGCCGATCGACATGCCGGCCTTCTGCAGCACCTTGTGCGTCACGTCGACCGGCCCGGTCAGCATGATCGCAGGCTCCGAGCCGATATTGGCGAAAGCCTTGATGCGCGCGCGGGGTTTCAGATTGTTGCGGCTGCCTGCTTCCCTGCTGCCGATTAGCACGGCGGCGGCGCCGTCGACGATGCCGGACGAATTGCCGGCGTGGTGGACGTGATTGATGCTTTCGATTTCCGGATAGCGCTGCACCGCGACCGCGTCGAAGCCGGCCATCTCGCCCATCTGGATGAAAGACGGCTGCAAAGCGGCAAGCGACTGCATCGTCGTGGAAGGACGCATATGCTCGTCTCTGTCGAGGATGGTCAGCCCGTTGACGTCCTTGACCGTCATCACCGAATTCTTGAAGTAGCCGGCCTCCCACGACTTGGCGGCGCGCTGCTGGCTCTCGACCGCGTAGGCGTCGACGTCGTCGCGCGAGAAGCCGTATTTGGTGGCGATCAGATCGGCGGAAATGCCCTGCGGCAGGAAATACGTCTCGACCGCGATTGTCGGATCGACCGGCCAGGCGCCGCCCGACGCGCCGATGCCGACGCGGCTCATCGACTCGATGCCGCCGCCGATGGTCATGTCGTGCTGACCGGCCATCACCTCGGCCGCGGCGAAGTTCACCGCGTCCAGACCCGATGCGCAGAAGCGGTTGATCTGGATGCCAGGCACGCTGTCGCCGAAACCGGCGACCAGCGCCGCGGCGCGGGCGATATCGCCGCCGGCCTCGCCGACCGGGTCGACGCAGCCCAGGACCACGTCGTCGATCTGTTTGGGATCGAGCTTGTTGCGATCCTTGATCGCGCCGAGCGCCTGCGCCGCCAGATTGAGCGCGGTCACCTCGTGCAGCGACCCGTCGGGCTTGCCGCGGCCGCGCGGCGTGCGGACCGTGTCGTAAATGAATGCGTCGGGCATGGGCAGCTCCTTGGGCAACTCCTTGCGGGGAGAGGTGAAACTACAAACTCCGCGCGATCAAAAGCTTCATGATCTCGTTGGTCCCCGCATAGATACGCAGCACGCGGGCGTCCCGATAGAGGCGCGAGATCGGATATTCGTCCATGAAACCATAGCCGCCGAACAATTGCAGGCAGCGGTCGATCACCGTCCCGAGCGTGTCGGACAGTCTGTATTTGGCCATCGAGGCGGTGACGGTGTCGAGCTTGCCCTCGAGATGCAGGCCGATGCAGTAATCGTGGAACACCTTGGCGATGGTGACTTCGGTCTTGCATTCGGCCAAGACGAACTGGGTGTTCTGGAACTCGATGATTTTCTTGCCGAAGGCCTGGCGTTGCTTGACGTAATCGATGGTCAGCGCCAGCGCCCGTTCCATCATGGCGATGGCATTCACCGCGACGATGAGCCGCTCCTGCGGCAGGTCCTTCATCAACTGGTAGAAGCCCTGGCCTTCTTCCAAGCCGAGCAGGTTCTCGGCCGGCAGCTTGACGTCGTCGAAAAATAATTCCGACGTGTCGGCGGCATCCAGGCCGAGCTTCTTGAGCTTGCGGCCGCGGCGGAAGCCGGGCGCGTCGTCGGTCTCGACCACCATCAGCGACACGCCCTTGGAGCCGGCCTTCGGGTCGGTCTTGGCGACGACGATGATGAGATTGGCCAACTGGCCGTTGGTGATGAAGGTCTTGGCGCCGTTGAGCACGTAGCCGTTGCCGGATTTCTCCGCCTTGGTGCGGACGCCCTGCAAATCGGAGCCGGTGCCCGGCTCGGTCATGGCGATGGCGCCGACCATCTCGCCGCTGCACAGTTTGGGCAGCCAGCGCTTTTTCTGCTCCTCGGTGCCGTAGCGCAGAATATACGGTGCGACGATACCGGAATGCAGCGGCGCGCCGAAACTGTCGAAGCCGCTCAGCGACATTTCGCGGCTGATCACCGCTTCATGCGCGAAGGTGCCGCCGGCGCCGCCATATTCTTCCGGGATGGTGGCGCAGAGCAGGCCGGCCGCGCCCGCCTTGGTCCAGACGTCACGTTCGTAAATGCCGGCTTCGTGCCAGCGGTCGAGATGCGGGACGAATTCAGCGGCAATGAAGCGCCTCGCCTGCTCCTCGAGCATGATGAGGTCTTCGGTCATCCAGGCGGGACGCGGCAGGTTGAGCGCTTCCATCGGCGGGGCTTCTTGGCTTTGTCTTGGGCGCCTTACATTAGCGCCTTTGGGGCGAATCGTATGCGCCCAACATAAGGCGAGTGGGCGGCGGGTGCGAGGGCTCTCCGTCTCGAAACGCCGTCATTCCGGGACGGCCCCAAAAGCGCGTTTACGCGCATCTTCGACGCGCTATGGGGCCGGGCCCGGAATCCATAATCCCTGTCCGTGAGTATGGATTCCGGGCTCGCCCGACCGCGCCTTACAGGCGCAGCCGGGCGCCCCGGAATAACACTAGCTACTTCGCCGGGTCCTTGACGTTCTCGATCTTGTCGAACTCGACGTTCTGCACCGTACCGCCGACTTTCTCGACCCTGCGGATATAAACCGTCTGGACGACGTCGCGGGTGTCCGGATCGATCGACATGGGTCCGCGCGGGCTTTCCCATTTCATGCCCTTGGCCGCCGCGATCAGACTATCACCGTCGGCCTTGCCGCCGGTCTTTTTCAGCGCCTCGTAGATCAGATGCATGCCGTCCCAGCCGCCGATCGAGAACACATCGGGGTTGCGCTTGAACTCGGCCTGGTAGGCTTTGACGAAGTCTTCGTTCATCTTCGACTTATGTTCCCAGCCATAATGGAACACGGTGATGATGCCCAAGCCCGCATCGCCCATGTTCTTGAGCGCATTGTCATCCATGGTGATCTCGCCCTGGCCAAGCAGCTTGACCGACTTGGAGTCCATGCCGCGCTCGGCCAAGGCCTTGGTGAAGGAGGCCGGCTGCGCGCCGCCCGGAATGAAGACGAAGATCGCTTCCGGGTTGAGATCCTTGGCGCGTTGCACGAAGGCGGAGAAATCCGGGTTGGCGACCGGCATGCGTACCGAGCCTACAATTTCGCCGCCCGCGCCCTTGAAGCCTTTCTGGAACCAGGTCTCGGCGTCGTGACCGGGACCATAGTCGGACACCATGGTGTAGACCTTCTTGATGCCGCTCTTCACCGCCCAGGCGCCGAAGGTGTTTTCGAGTTGCGGAATGGTCAGCGAGGTGCGCGCGATATAAGGCGACTTTGCGGTGACGGCCGAGGTGGCCGCGTTCATCACCACCATGAACTTCTTGGCCTCGGCGGAGACGTCGGCGGCGCCGAAGGCTTCCGGCGTCAGCACGAAGCCGGCGAGCACGTCGACCTTGTCGCGCACGACCAGTTCCTGCGCCAGACGCTTGGCGACATCCGGGTTCGGACCGCCGGTATCCTTGCGGATGATTTCAATCTTCTTGCCGGCGACGGTGTCGCCATGCTGCTTGATGTACAACTTGATCGCGTTGTCCATCTGCGCCGAGGCGTCGGCGAACTGGCCCGAATAGGCCATGATCAAGCCGATCTTGACGGTGTCCTGCGCATGTGACGAGGATACCGACGATGCCGTCAGCGTCGCCGCGACGATAGCGGACATGATGATAACTGGTTTGCGCATAGAACTCCTCCCGACAGCCGCACGATCAGTCGACGGCTTGCCGATAGGCTAGCGCCATTCCTGCCTTACGTCACGGAGAAGCCGCGTGCTGGACTTTGCCATCTTCGATCATCTCGACACCAACGGCGCGCCGTTGGGCAGCTTTCTCGACGAGCGGTTGCGGCTGATCGAAACTATCGAAAAGGCCGGTTTCGGCGCGTACCATCTCGCGGAGCATCATTCGAGCCCGCTCGGCATGGCGTCGAGCCCCAGCGTGTTTCTCAGCGCCACGATCCAGCGCACCAGCAAAATCAAGCTCGGACCGCTGGTTTACGTGTTGCCGCTGTATCACCCGCTGCGCGTCTATGAAGAAGTCTGCATGCTCGATCACCTCAGCAAGGGACGTTTCATGCTCGGGGTGGGCCGCGGCGGGGCGCTGGTGGAACATCAGCGCTATGGGATCGAGCCCACCAATGCGTCAGCGCTGTATCACGAAGCCTTCGCGGTGATCATGCGCGCGTTCGAGAGCGACGTGCTGAACTTCGAGGGCAAGTTTTTCACCTTCAAGGATTTCGTCATCCAGGCGAAGCCGTATCAACTGCCGCATCCGCCGATCTGGTACGGCGCGCCGACCCCGGAGGCAATCGTCTGGGCGGTGCCGAAGGCGATCAACGTCGTCTCGCTCGGACCTTCGGCGCGGGCGCGCGCGATCAGCGACCGCTACCGCAAGGATTGGAGCGAACTCGGCCGTAACGAAGCCGACCTGCCGCGCATCGGCATCACCCGCCACGTCGTCGTCGCCGACACCGACGCGCAGGCGCAGCGCATCGCCAAGGCGGCCTATCCGCGCTGGCGCGAAGCGATGGAATTTCTCTGGAAGCGCTCGGGGCAGGACTTCTCGCTCAGGCAAATCTACCCGGTCGATTTCGAAGGCTTGCAGGCCATCGGCCACGGCATTGCCGGCTCGCCGGCGACGGTGCGCGACTATGTCGCCAATCTCCAGCGCGAGGCCGGCATCAACTACATGCTGTGCCAGATGGTGTTCGGCGACATGAATTTTAATGATGCAACGTATTCGATAAATTTGTTCGGGCAAGAAGTGATGAGGGAGTTTCGGTGAGACCTTGATCCGTCACCCTGAGGTGCGAGCCGCGTTTGCGGCGAGCCTCGAAGGGCGACGGCCAATGAATCTGTGGCCGTGCATCCTTCGAGGCTTGCCATAGCGCGTCGAAGACGAAGCGCTATGGCTCGCACCTCAGGATGACGGCGCAAAAGGCGTGTGCTACCACCTTCGCGCCAAGCCGGGACTAAATCACCATGAACGCAGCAGCAGCAGGCGGTTCGACGCCGGAGCTGACCGACTCACCCTATGCGTGGTGGCGGCTTTCCGTGGCCGTGCTGCTCTCAACCATCGGCGGCGTCGGCATGTGGTCGGTGGTGGTCGTGCTGCCGGCGATGCAGGCGGACTTTGGCGTCGACCGCGGCGCGGCGGCGCTGCCCTACACGTTGACAATGTTCGGTTTCGCCGCCGGCGGCGTGTTGCTCGGCCAACTTGCCGACCGCGTCGGCGTCACCCTCCCCGTCATTCTCAGCACGCTGGCGCTTGCCGCCGGCTATATTGCCGTCGGCTATGCGCCCAGCCTCTGGCTGGTGGCGATCGCGCACGGCGCGCTGATCGGCGTCGGCACGTCGGCGACTTTTGCGCCGCTGATGGCCGACATCTCGCACTGGTTCGTGCGACGGCGCGGCATCGCCGTCGCGGTCGCGGCGTCCGGCAACTATCTCGCCGGCACAATCTGGCCCCCGATCGTTCAGCATTTCACCGCCACCGAAGGCTGGCGCGCGACCTATATCGGCATCGGCCTGTTCTGCCTTGTCACCATGCTGCCGTTGTCGCTGCTGCTGCGGCGGCGCATGGAGACGCGAAACAGCGCGGCGTCGGGCGCCGCGGCCGCCGCCAAGCAGGCGGCGCTGCCGTTCTCGCCACGAACGTTGCAGGTGCTGATCTGCATCGCCGGCATCGCCTGCTGCGTCGCGATGTCGATGCCGCAGGTTCACATCGTCGCCTATTGCGGCGATCTCGGTTACGGCGTGGCGCGCGGCGCCGACATGCTGTCGCTGATGCTCGGCTTCGGCATCATCAGCCGGGTGGCGTCCGGCTTCATCGCCGACCGCATCGGCGGCGTCGGCACATTGCTGCTCGGCTCGGTGCTGCAAGGCGTCGCGCTGTTCCTGTATCTCATGTTCGACGGCCTGATGTCGCTCTACGTCATCTCGGCGTTGTTCGGGCTGTTCCAGGGCGGCATCGTGCCGAGCTATGCCATCATCGTCCGGGAATCGATGCCGGCCAGCGAGGCCGCGACCCGTGTCGGCATCGTGATCATGGCCTCGGTGTTCGGCATGTCCGGCGGCGGCTGGATTTCCGGCGTGATCTTCGACGCCACCGGTTCCTACGCCGCGGCGTTCCTCAACGGCGTCGCCTGGAATGCGGTCAACATCGTCATCGTGGTGGCGCTGCTGCTGCGGGCGAGGGCGCGTTCACGGCTGGCAATGGCGTGAGGCCGGCTACCCCTTCTCGACTTCGCCGCCGGCATCGAGCCAGCCCTTGAAGCCACCGAGGTTGCGGACGTTTTCGTAGCCCATTTCCTTCAGCGTCTTGAGCACCAGCGCCGAGCGTCCGCCCGAGGCGCAATAGGCCACCACGGTCTTGGCCCGGTCGAATGCCGCATCGTGCAGCGGGGAGGCCGGATCGGCGCGAAATTCCACCAGTCCGCGCGGAATGGCGAGGGCGCCCGGCACCTTGCCCGATGTTGCGACCTCGGCCGGTTCGCGCACGTCGAGAAACAGCACGTCGGCCCGGCCGACCAGTCCCTTGGCTTCATCGGGACTGATGCGCGGTACCGCGGCTTCGGCCTCGGCGAGCATGGATTGCACTGTTTTCATTCTTGGTTTCCTCCGGATTTGCCTGATCGCGGCGAGTAAGGCGCAAACCGCGGACGGTGGCAATGGCAAAGGATCTGGCGCGAAATTCCGGCGGGATGTTGGCAAGTTGCCGGCGGTGTGACTCCGCCGCCGGAGCCGTCACACCGCCTGACCCGCTTTCAGCAGCGTGCAGCCGCTGATCTTCAAGCTGCCGTCGGCTTGCTGCTCCAGCGTATAGAGCGCCTCCCACGGCACGCCTTCGGCATCGACGATGCGGACGCGCTGGGCGATCTTGCCGTCGGCGACGCGCGCCTCGCCGAATTCGAAACTCTTGTGACGGTAAACCGGCGCATAGCTGCCGCGCACCATCGCCATGAAGATGTCTTGCGGGAATACTTCCCTGATCGCGGGCGCGGCATGGGAATAGGCCGTTGCGGCATCGTCGCGGCCGAACGCCTCGACCTGGGCGCGGATGATTTTTTGCGCGGCGGCGACGTCGTCGGCGCGGGCAGGGGCGCTGACGCCGATCAGCAAGGCGACGAGTAGCAGGAAGGCGCGCATGACGGGCTCCGCTTGGCGGTTATCGTACCCCTGAGATACGTGGCAGCCCAGCGCAAAGGTTCAGCTAATTGTCCATAACCGTGGTCGCGTTCCGGCACGGGATGCATCGAGGCAGGGGACTCGCATTTCCGCAGCAAGTGTGCGCCACCTTCTGCGATGGATCAAACGCCGGCAGCCGGAAGGCGATAAATTTCGGCAAATCTCCGGTGCGGACCCACCCAAA
>JAUSBQ010000268.1 GCA_030651965.1 Pseudolabrys sp.
GGCCGGGCGCTGCGTTACCAGGCCGAGGAACACGCCGTACTTGCGGCCTTCCTTGGCGATCCGCGACAGCGCGCGCTTGGTCGGGCCGAAGCCGATGGTCTTGTCGGCGGGGGCGTAGCGATGCGCCTCCTCGCAGACGAACAGCAGCGGCGCGACGCCGTCGCTCCACAGGCCGAAGTCGAAGGCCATGCGGCACAGCACCGAGACCACCGAGTCGACCACCTCGGCCGGGAAGCCGGCGAGCTGCATGATGGTCATCGGCTTGCCGTCGGGCGGCAGGCGGAACAACGCGCTGAGGATCTCCGCCATCGTGTCGCCGCCGATATTGGCGTTCTCGAACATGAAGGCGTAGCGCGGATGATTGCGGAACGTCTGAATGCGGCCGATCAGCTTGTGATAGAGCGCGGCGCGCGAGCGGTTCTCGAGCTTGCCCATGCGCTCGTCGAGCAGGTTGATCAGATCCTCGATGCGATAGGGCACCGGCGTATCGGCGGTGAAGCCGGCGTCTTTGGTTTCGCGTTTCTTGGTGGGCAGGCCGTTGCCAGCGCCGCTGCCATTGCGATATTGCAGATAGGCGCCTTTGGCGAGCGGAATGACTTCCGAGAGAATTTCGACTTCTTCCTCGACGCCGGGACGGCCGCCGAAGAAGGCATCGATGGTCTCCTCGAAATTGAACAGCCAGAACGGCAGCCGCAGATTGCGCGGATTGAGCACGTTGGCCTTGTCGCCGAAGCAGCGGCCATATTCATTGTGTGGGTCGACGAGGAACACGCGGAGGTTCGGGCGTGTGTCGAGAATCTTTTGCAGGATGATGGCGACGCCGCTCGATTTGCCGACGCCGGTGGCGCCGAGGATGGCGAAGTGGCGGCTCACCAGGCTGTCGATGTCGATGTGAACGTGGATGTTGTTGTTCTGCTGCAGGTCGCCGATATGGGCGTGGTCGGCGTCGGCGGCGCCGTAAACCAGACGCAGTTCGCGTTCGCCCAGCATTGCCGCGGCTTCGCCGATGTTCGGATATTCGGTGACGCCGCGCTGGAAGCGCGGTGCGCCGCCATTGCCGGTAGCTTGGCCAGCACCTTGGCCGTTGAGAAGCTCGCCGATCAGATCGAGATGCAGCACCTTGCGAAAGGCTTGTCCGCCGGTGGTGGATGGCGCTATCTGCTCACTGACGTCGGTGATCAAGCCGATGATGATGGCCTTGGGCGTGGTCAGACCCATGAAACGTCCGACCGTCGGCGCTTCGCCGGCCATCGCGCGCGGGCCGATCTCGACTGTCGACTGCGAGCCATTAACGGCGATGACACGGCCGATCGCTTGCGGCGCCGCGGATGTAGGATTGTCCAGCACGCTTGATATCCTGAATCGCCCCGGCGCGGCCTGTTGGGAACTTATTTGCGCCAGCGCCAAAAGTAACATTGGGCGATCTGTGGATTGTTAATACGGAATATGATTGCGGTCCCGCAGCGCCGCATGCTTAAAAATCCGTAGTTCGCGGTGTCGCAACTTTTAACGGTTACTCAACCACGATTTTTGTCCGCGGCCCGACGTGCGCGAGCAACCTGCGCAACGTGTCGTGGCGCAGCGCGACGCAGCCGGCGGTCGGCGCAAACCCTGGCCGCGCGACATGAATGAACACGGCGCTGCCGTGGCCGGCGATACGCGGCCTGGTGTTGTGATCCAGCTCGATGATGAAATCGTAGAGATTATCGGTACGCGCCAGACGGTCGGCATTGGAACCGGGCGGGACCTTGACCGGCCGGTTGTAGTGGCGGTCGGCCGGGTCCTCGCACCAGCCATCGTCGGGTTTGATGCGGTAGACCGGCAGGGCCGTCGCCGGCAGGGGATGGCGGTCGGCCCGCCACCACAGGCGACGCAGCCGGAAGGTGCCGCGCGGCGTGCCACCGTCGCCCTCGCGCTTGTTGGCCTTGATGCCGCCCCGGCCGATGGCAACGGGCAGCGTCAAGGGCCCGGCAACCAGCCAGCCCTGGCTGGGCTGGCCGGGCCGGCGGCGGACCGTGATCCGGGACAATGAATTATGCCGCATAGCCCAAAAATCCCGCCCGGAGCCGCAGATAAGGCCTAAAGGCCAGATCAAGCTTCTCTTTTAGCCCCGAATGCTCTACTTCGCGACAGCCGAAAGTGGCAGATCACCGGGCTTAAACGGAATCCGCTGTGGATCGGGTTTTCCCAAGCGGTCCTGCGCCGGTAAGATACCCGGGCGTCAGGCGGCAGATTCGGGCCAGGATCGCGATTTTTGGCCGGGAACTTTGGGCGGTTTCACGCCCGTAAGGGGACTAGTCGAGCGATGCCCAACAAGCGGACGATTTTGATCGTCGATGACGACAACGAACTGCGCGAGGCGCTGGTCGAGCAACTGGCGCTGCACGAGGAGTTCGAAACCATCTCAGCCGACACCGGCACCAAAGGCGTGCAGGCCGCCAAAGGCGGGCAGGTCGATCTGGTGCTGATGGATGTCGGGCTGCCGGATGTCGACGGCCGCGAAGCGGTGCGGATCCTGCGCAAGAACGGCTTCAAGGCGCCGATCATCATGCTGACCGGGCACGACACCGACAGCGACACGATCCTCGGCCTGGAGTCGGGCGCCAACGACTACGTCACCAAGCCGTTCCGCTTCGCCGTGCTGCTGGCGCGCATTCGAGCGCAATTGCGCCAGCACGAAGCCAGCGAAGACGCGGTGTTCGCCATCGGGCCTTATACGTTTCAACCGAGTTCGAAGCTGCTGCTCAATCCGAAGGGCAGCAAGGTGCGGCTGACCGAAAAGGAAACGGCGATCCTGCGTTATCTCTATCGCGCCGGACAAAAGGCGGTGTCGCGCGAAACGCTGTTGCAGGAAGTCTGGGGTTATAATTCCGGCGTCACCACCCACACGCTGGAAACCCACATCTACCGGCTACGGCAGAAGGTGGAGAAAGATGCCGCGGTGCCATCCATCCTGGTGACGGAAGCCGGCGGCTACAAGCTGGTGCCGTGATTCAAATTTTCTCTCCCTCCGTCCGCTCATTCCTGCGCAAGCTGGAATCCAGAACTATAATCATGGTGGCCAGAGTTTTTTGTCCTGGGTCCCCGCTTTCGCGGGGACGAACGGAATAATATGGGTCTCGACGACGACATTGCCTTTTTTGAACAAGTGCCGATCTTCGCGGCGCTCGACAAGCAGGCTTTGCGCATTCTGGCGATCGGCGCGGAGACCAAGCAGCTCCAGAGCGGCGCCGTTCTGTTCTATGCCGGTGAGCTCGCCGATGGCGGCTATATTGTGCAGGACGGCTCGCTGCGGCTCGATCCCGGCACTTTCACCGAGGGCAACGAAATCATCGCCGGCCCCGGTACGCTGGTCGGCGAACTGGCGCTGCTCACCGACATGGTGTGTCAGGCAACCGCCATCGCCAAAGAGCCGACGACGGTGATCCGCATATCCCGCAACCTGTTCCGCAAGATGCTGGAAGGTTATCCGGCCGCGGCGGTGGCCTTGCGCGACATCATGGCGAAGCGACTGGAAGGCTGGCAGCGCGATCTTGGCGAGGTGAAATTGAAGATGGAAAAGGGCGGGAAGTAGTCCCGCTTCAGATCTCCACCGTCGCCGTGACCGGCACATGGTCGGACGGGCGCTCGGCGCCGCGATAATCCTTGCCGATCTTGATCTTCGACACCTGGCCGGCGAGCGCGTCCGAACTCCAGATGTGATCGAGCCTGCGGCCGCGA
>JAUSBQ010000296.1 GCA_030651965.1 Pseudolabrys sp.
GCTGACGCCAAGCTCGTTGAGTTGCTCCATCGTAGCAAGCGTGCCGTCGCTGTCCTCGAGCAACAGGCGTTCGGTGACTTCCAGCTCCAGCCGCTGCGCCGGAAGTCCGGACTTTGCCAGCGCCGTCACCACCTGCAAGCCGAGGCTGCGATCCCTGAACTGGACCGGTGACAGGTTGACGGCGACTTTGACCCCTTTCGGCCAGGTTGCCGCATCGACGCAGGCGCGGTTCAAAACCCATTCGCCGAGCGCGATGATCAGGCCGGTTTCCTCGGCGACCGGGATGAAATCGGCCGGCGATACATTGCCGCGAACGGGATGGGTCCAGCGCACCAGCGCCTCGCAGGTTGTCACCCGGCCGGTGCGCAGATCGACGAGCGGCTGGTAGTTGAGCGAGAACTGCTGCAAGACCAGCGCTTCGCGCAAATCGAGTTCGAGCGCGCGGCGCTGCTGCGCCGCGTCTTCCATTTCCGCGGCGAAGAAATGATGATCGCCGCCGCCGAGTTTCTTGGCGGCATACAGCGCCATGTCGACCTTCTTCAGCAACTCGTCGGCATCGGTGCCGTCGCGCGGCGCCATGGCGACGCCGATCGAAGCGCCGATGTCGATGCGATGGCCATCGACCTCGAACGGGTCGTTGAGCGTCGCGGCCAGCCGCTGCGCCAGCGATTTGGCGTCCTGATGGTCCGGCGTTCCGGTCTGCAGCACGACGAACTCGTCGCCGCCGAACCGGGTTATCATATCGGTCGGCCTGATCTCGGTGCTCAGCCGCGCCGCCACCTGCTTGAGCAGCTTGTCGCCGATCGGGTGGCCGAGCGTGTCGTTGATGGACTTGAAGCGGTCAAGATCGATCAGATGGATGGCGATGTGGTTTTCCGGTTTGTGCATCGCCGCGAGAATCGCGTTGATGCGTTCGCGGAACTGGGTGCGGTTGGCGAGCCCGGTAAGCTCGTCGAATCTGGCCAGATGCTCAATGCGCTCTTGCGCACGCTTGCGTTCGGTTACGTCTTCAAGAATGACGACCGAGCCGCCATCGGACATCATGCGGCGGGAGACGGCGAGCGTGCGCCTGCTGTCGGGTGAAATCTGAAACTGGTCGAACTCGCCCCGCTGCAAAGTAAGGCCCAGGTCGCTGAGGACCTGCTTGACGCCTTTGGCCTGGTGATTGCCCGCGCGGATACTGTGGCGCACCAGCTGGGAAACATGCATGCCGGCGCGGATCGGTGCGTTCTGCAAATGCAGCAGCTCGATGAAGCGCTTGTTCCAGACCTGGAGACGGTCGTGGTCGTCAAGCATGCACAGGCCGTGCGACATGTTGTTGAGCGCGATGTCGAAGCGGTTCGCCTGCTTCTCGAAGCGCGCCGCCAGCGTCGCCTCCTTGCGCGTCATCGTCAGCGCCTGGATGATGATATCGCGAATGCTGAGCGAGATGTCCATCATGCCGTAAACGAACAGCAACGCGACGATGCCCAGCGTCTTGTGGACCCAGTCCGGATAGATCAGCAACGCGGCCGCCATCGGCAGTGTGCACAATGCGAGCTGCCCGATGGCAATGAAGGGGCGGCCGGCGTTGCGACTCGAGATCGCGGCCGAATAACCGATCGAGGTCGCGGTGACCGACAATTGCAGCGAGACATCCGTCGTCTGGGTGATCGTCAGCCAGCACAAGAGACCAAGCAGCCCGGAGAAGCCCCAGGCGCCGTATTCGTAGATTCGCTCCCACAGCCGCGTCGCAGCGAGATCGTTTCTCGCTTTAAATTTCCGGTAAAACAGCGTGCTGGCGACGCGCAGCATACCGACGGCCAGGATCGCGATCGAATTGGCCATGATCCACGGATCGCCGACGCGCGAGGCGACCAGCGCGCCGACGATGGCGCAGCCGACGGCGCCCACGACCAGC
Organism: Pseudolabrys sp.; assembly: GCA_030651965.1. Lineage (GTDB taxonomy): Bacteria > Pseudomonadota > Alphaproteobacteria > Rhizobiales > Xanthobacteraceae > Pseudolabrys. Next base: position 1,901 of record JAUSBQ010000296.1, read on the forward strand.
GACGAAATCGGCGCGAACAGCGACTCGATCAGCGCGGCGCGGATTTCGGTCGAGAGTTCGGCATCGTCCTTGCGGGTCTGGAGCAGCTTATTGATAATCATGTGACGTCGCGACATCCGTGGTCCGCGCAAATCGTACCGGCCGAAGCTCAACAACGCGCAAACGAAAAGGGCGATCGCCACTTGTGGTGAACGATCGCTCAACAACACCGGCAAACTCACGCGTTGTTGCTGTGATTTTGCGATGCGCGAAGCGGCGGGCGGGTTTAAAGCGGAGGTATTTTCCGGCAAACGGCCGCATTTTCGCGCCGCCGCGCCGCTGACCCGTGGCCAATAGCCGCGTTGCTCTTGGCTCTCGCGGATTTGGCCGGTCAAAACGAAAGTTCCATTTCGGTTGGGAACTCCGCAGGCCATGTCTGGTCCGCGCTGAGTGCATGGCATCCAACTTAAGATTGTGCAGTCGTTAGCATTCTGTTAACATTAAGAAATAGTTAACCGGTGCGTAGAATGGCGATAGCCGCCTACACGAATAATGCCCCCGCCCGACCCGGCGCTGCGATGGGTTTTTCCCCGTCGTCGCTCGCGGCGCCGGCGGTCGAGCAGAAACCGGCGGGCTTTCCGAAAGACCTCGTTGCGCGACGGCTGTTCGAGCTTGAGCAGCTCGAAGTGTCATGGGACGAGCAGACCGGTGCGCTGTGGACCTTCATGCGGCCGTGCGGCCGGCCAAGCTACAATCTCGCCCTGCTGGACGATTTCCATGCCGGCCAGCGCGGTGTCGTCGCGGCCTTTGCCGAACGTCCCGAGCGTCTGCGGTATTTGGTTCTTGGCTCGCGCACGCCTGGTGTCTTCAATCTCGGTGGCGACCTCGACTATTTCCTGGCCAAGATCCGCGAGCGTAACCGCCTGGCGCTGGTCGCCTATGGCGAGTCCTGCGTGCGCGTTCTGCACCGGAACCTGAATACGCTCGACATGCCGATGATCACCATCGGTCTGGCGCAAGGCGATGCCTTCGGCGGCGGTTTCGAGACGCTACTGTCGTTCAACGTCATTGTCGCCGAGAGCACGGCCAAGTTCGGCTTCCCGGAAAGTCTGTTCGGGCTGTTCCCCGGCATGGGCGCCTACAGCCTGTTGGGCCGGCGCATCGGCACGGCCTTCGCCGAGGAGATGATGCTGAGCGGGCGCACCTATACTGCCGACGAGATGAAGGATGCCGGCCTGGTTCACATCATCGCCGAGCCGGGCCAGGGCATCGAAGCCGTGCGCGATTACATGGAGCGCAACAGGCGGCGTCACGCCGGCGCGCGCGGGGTTTACCGCGCCGGGCGGGAGGTCAGTCCCGTGACACTCGGAGAACTCGACCGCATCGTCGCGATCTGGGCCGATTCGTGCCTGGTATTGACCGATCGCGACCTCAAAGTCATGCAACGTCTCATCGGCGCGCAGGACCGGCTTCAGGCGACGATGCAAGCCGCCGAATAGCTGCGCCCGGTTGGCTCTGCCGCCAGCCGTGATTAGACTGCCGCCATGAGCCTCGAATTCCTGATCACGTCTTTCATCGTCGTCGCGTCGCCCGGCACCGGGGTGCTGTACACGCTGGCGACCGGGCTTTCACGCGGCTCCCGCGCCAGCGTCGTGGCGGCGTTCGGCTGTACGCTCGGTATCGTCCCGCATATGGCGGCGGCCATTCTGGGCTTGGCCGCGCTGCTGCACACCAGCGCGCTCGCTTTCGAGATTTTCAAATATGTCGGCGTCGCCTATCTGCTCTACATGGCATGGGACGCCTGGCGCGCACAGGGCTCGCTGAAGATCGAGAAACAACTCGACCAGCGTTCGGCGACGCAGATCACCGTGACGGCGATCCTGATCAACATCCTTAATCCGAAGCTGTCGATTTTCTTTCTGGCGTTCCTGCCGCAATTCGTCAGCGCGGACGATCCCGCCTCTATCCCGCATATGCTCGAACTCAGCGCCGTGTTCATGTTGATGACGTTTGCGGTCTTTGTAATCTATGGGCTTTTCGCCGCATCGATACGCGATCACATCGTGTCGCGTCCGCGCGTCCTGACCTGGATGCGGCGGACCTTCGCCGGCGCCTTTGTCGTGCTCGGCGCCAGGCTGGCTCTCGCCGAAAGATAATCTCAGGCTTCGTCGGAGGCATAAGGCTCAGGTCCATCAACCAGACGCCTGGTGCCGAGCCGTAGCCGATTGACGTACATCAATATTCCGGGGCTCGAACTCTCTAGCGTTAATCATTCGATGAAGTCCTGGAGGGTTTCCTGATGAAACGCAGACGTCTTATCGGCGCTTCAGTTTTGACATTGACGATCCTGTTGGCGGGAGATGCTCTGTTTGCGGGAGCAGGCGCGCAACTGTCCTATCTTCAAGTGCGCTGCACCACGCAACTCAACATGTGCCTCGCCCGTGCGAAGAATCCGCACCAAACCGGCTCCTGTCGTGCCGCGCACAATAGTTGCCAGTATCGAGCCTCGAAGTGCGCAGCGAACTTTGATGCATGCAAACGGCGGGCGCGGACGCCAAGAGAACGCCAAGCGTGCGACGTCGCAGCCGCCGGGTGTCAGTAGCTGTCCGGAAGCAATGATGGCGGCGGATCAATCCCCGTCCGCTGCGTAGGGCTTCGGCATAGGCTCGTGCGGCAGGTCCGGATGCGGACGGCCGAAATCGGGCGCCGGTGAATCCTGACCGATCTGGACGATGCCCTTGCGGATGGCGCGCGTCCTGGTGAAGTGCTCGAACAGCGCGTCGCCATCGCCCCGCCGAATCGCCTTGGTCAGCGCCGCGACGTCCTCGTTGAAACGCCCGAGCATTTCCAGCACGGCGTCCTTGTTGGCCAGGAACACGTCGCGCCACATGGTCGGGTCGGAGGCGGCGATACGGGTGAAATCGCGAAAGCCGCCGGCGGAAAATTTCAGCACTTCCGAGCGGGTCACGCTTTCCAGTTCGTCGGCGGTGCCGACGATGGTGTAGGCGATCAGATGCGGCAGATGGCTGGTGACGGCCAGCACCAGGTCATGGTGATCCGGCGCCATGGTCTCGACATTGGCGCCGATCAGCCGCCAGAACGCCGCGAGTTTCTCCACCGCGGCCGGATCCTGTCCTTCCGGCGGCGTGAGAATGCACCAGCGGTTGACGAACAGTTCGGCAAAGCCGGCATCGGGTCCGGAATATTCGGTGCCGGCCACCGGATGCGCCGGGACGAAATGAACGGTCTTCGGCAGATGCGGCGCCATATCGCGCACCACCGAGCCTTTGACCGAGCCGACGTCGGACACGGTCGCGCCGGGCATCAGATGCGGGCCGATATCGGCGGCGACCGGCCCACAGGCGCCGACCGGAATGCAGACGATGACGAGGTCGGCGCCGGCGACGGCGGCAGCGGCCGTTTCCACCACCTGATCGGCCAGTCCCAGTTCGGCGACGCGCTTGCGCGTCGTCTCAGACCGGGCGGTGGCGACGATCGAGCCGACCGCGCCTTGCGCCCGCGCCGCGCGCGCAATCGACGAGCCGATCAGGCCGACGCCGATCAGGGCCAGCCGGTTGTAGAGCGGCGCAGGCTTGCTCACGCCTTTGTCCCCACGAAGTCCTTGAGCGCGTCAACGACCAGACGGTTGGCTTCCTCGGTGCCGATGGTCATGCGCAACGCATTGGGCAGGCCGTACCCGGCGACGCGGCGCAGGATGATGCCGCGCTTGGTCAGGAATGCATCGGCGTCGGCGGCGGTCTTTCCCTGGGTCTCGGGGAAATGGATCAGCACGAAATTCGCCACGCTCGGCGTCACCTTGAAACCAAGTTTTTCGATTTCCTGGCTGGTCCAGGCGAGCCATTTGTTGTTGTGCGCGACCGAGGCCTCGAGATGCGCGGCGTCCCCGATCGCGGCAATGCCGGCTTTCATCGCCGGCGTATTGACGTTGAACGGGTTGCGCACGCGGTTGAGCGCGTCGACGATGCTCGCCGGACCGTAGAGCCAGCCGAGGCGCACCGCGGCGAGGCCGTGGATCTTGGAAAAGGTGCGGCACATCACGACGTTCTCGGAAGTGGCGACCAGTTCGATGCCGGCCTCATAGTCGTTGCGCTGCACATACTCGGCATAGGCGGCGTCGAGCACGAGAATGACATGCGGCGGCAGCGCCTGCTGCAATCGCTTGATCTCGTCGAACGGCACGTAAGTCCCGGTCGGGTTGTTCGGATTGGCGATGAACACGATGCGCGTGCGCGCCGTCACCGCCGCGATCATCGCGTCGATGTCGACGGTGTAATTCTTCTCCGGCACCGCGATCGGCTTGCCGCCATGGCCGAGCGTATAGATCGGATACATCAGGAAGCCGTGCTGGCTGTACAGCACTTCGTCGCCGTCGCGCAGATAGGCGTGCGCCAGCAAATTGAGCAGATCGTCAGAGCCGGCGCCGCAGACGATGCGCGCCGGATCGAGACCGAAGGCGCGGCCGATCGCGGTGCGCAGTTCGGTCACCGCGCCGTCCGGATAATCCTCTAGGCGCGGGGCCGCCGCCTGATAGGCGGCGATGGCCTTCGGGCTCGGGCCGAGCGGGCTCTCGTTCGACGAGAGCTTGTAGACTTTGTCGACGCCGGGCGCGCTGCTCTTGCCCGGAACGTAGGGGGCGATGTCGAGCACGCCGGGGCGCGGGATTGGGCGGTTGGCGGTCATTAAATCAACTCCAGGCATTGCGTATCGCTCTCTACTCCCTCCCCCGCTTGCGGGGGAGGGTTGGGGAGGGGGCATTGATTTGGTGAAGCTTCCCCCACCCGGCGCTTCGCCATAGCCGACGCTTCGCGTCGGTGTTCTGTTTCAAGACGGCGGCCGAAGGCCGCCTTTCGCCTCCGCCGCAAGCGGGGAGGAAAAAAGATTCAAGCGGCAACCGTATACCGGGTCGCGTGGCTGCCGACGAGGGCCGTCGAGCGCACCGTCACCCCGGCATTAACCAGCGCCATTGCGACCGCCTCGATGTTCATTTCCTTCGGCAGAGTCACCAGCAGGGCGGCGCCGTCGAAAGCGCGGTCGGGCACGGCGAGGAAGTCGGTCATGGCCGCGAGCGTTTGCGCCGCCTGGGCGGTCCAGCCGGACACCCGGACGCTCCAGACGAAGGTTTCGGTCGCCATCGCGTCCGCTGCGGCGCGCGAGATGACGAAGACCGGCAGCGCGGCCGGATGGTTGGCGCGCTCGACGAAGGGCAGGCGGGCGATGATCTTGGGCGCGGCGTCGAATTCAAGCGCGGTCCACCACGCCCCGGCGCTGGCAATCGCCACGGCGGGCACCAGGCCGAGATCGCCCTTCGAACTGGAGACGGCATCGACCACGGCGGCGGCGCCCAAGTGCGGCACCAGCGGCACGGTGAAGCCAAAATGGAAGCGGGCGGAATCCCGCATCAAGGCGTCGCCGGCGGAAAAATCGGCGTGGGCCGAGAAGGGCGCCTGCACATAGGTGAAGGTGGCAATGATGACGCGCCAGATGCTCTCCACCGTATCGAGCGGCAGGATGCCTTTGTGGCGCTGCGCCAGCCGGCGCATCATCTCGGCTTCGCGCACGGGACGGAAGGCCGAGCCGGTGGTCTCCTGGCTCTTGTTCACCGAGATCAGCCGGTCGATGATCTGCCCACGCTCCATCAGCAATGCGTGCATGGACTCGTCGATACGGTCGATCTCCTTGCGGAGTTCGGTGAGGTCCGGGGATTTTGGCGGCGTCGGCAAGGTCGTAGGCATGGCGCATTGATAGGGGGGGCGGGGTCTGAAATCAAACCGGCCGGGGTCTTTCAGGCGTCGTCTTGACGGACAGGGTGACCGGGACTAAGTCTTTAGTCCGTGGTCATTTGAGCCGGCCGGCTTGCAGCCACGTTAAACAACTCGCTAAACAGGCCGGGGAACATGTGTCCCGGCCGAACCTTGTTCAGGCCGGGTTTTTTTATGGCCTGTTGTCGAGCGGCCGAGGGAGACCTCGTTCGGAGGCCTTGTTTCAGGATGGTGGATGTTCAATCGCTCCCCGACCAGATCGTGCGCGACGCGGACCATCCGCGCGACTCGCTGATCGCGGCGTTCGGCCCCGACAAGCCGCTCAAGCTCGACGCCGGCGTCGCGCTGTCGCCGTTCCAGATCGCCTATACGACTTACGGCACGCTCAATGCCGAGCGCTCCAATGCGGTGATGGTGTGCCACGCGCTCACCGGCGACCAGTACGTCGCGCAGGTCCACCCGGTCACGCGAAAGAACGGCTGGTGGGAAACACTGATCGGGCCCGGCAAGCCGCTCGATCCCGCGCGCTATTTCATCATCTGTCCGAACGTCATCGGCGGCTGCATGGGCTCGTCGGGTCCTGCTTCGACCAATCCGAAAACCGGCACGCCCTGGGGCCTCGAATTTCCAGTGGTCACGATCCGCGACATGGTGCGGGCGCAGGCCATGCTGCTCGATCATCTCGGCATCGATACGCTGTTCGCCGTGGTCGGCGGATCCATGGGCGGCATGCAGGTGCTGCAATGGGCGGCGAGCTATCCGCAGCGCGTGTTCGCCGCGCTGCCGATCGCCTGCGCCACCCGCCACTCGGCGCAGAATATCGCGTTCCATGAAGTCGGCCGTCAGGCGATCATGGCCGACCCCGACTGGCGCGGCGGCCGTTATCATCTGGAAGGCAGCAATCCGCGCCGCGGCCTCGCGGTCGCGCGCATGGGCGCGCATATCACTTATCTGTCGGACGCGGCGCTGCACCGGAAGTTCGGCCGCAAGTTCCAGGACCGCGAAAATCCGACGTTTTCATTCGACGCGGATTTCGAGGTGGAATCCTATCTGCGCCACCAGGGCATCACTTTCGTCGAGCGTTTCGACGCCAATTCGTATCTCTATCTGACGCGCGCGATGGATTATTTCGATCTCGCCGCAGATGCCGGCGGCACGTTGGCCAATGCATTCAAAGGCACGCAGACGCGGTTCTGCGTGATCTCGTTCACCAGCGACTGGCTGTTCCCGACTTCTGAATCGCGCGCCACCGTGCACGCGCTCAACGCCTCCAGCGCGCGGGTGTCGTTTGCCGAAATCGTCACCGACAAGGGCCACGACGCCTTCCTGCTCGACGAGCCGGAAATGTTCGGCATCGTGCGCGGCTTCCTCGAAGGCGCCCGCAAGGCGCGCGGCTTGACCGGAAAATAGCAATGTCGACAACCATCAACGACTTCAACGCCGCCAAGAACGCCGCCAAGATTGCGCGCACATCCAACGGCGCCCGCGTCGACCTCGTGCTGGTGTCGCAGATGGTGACGCGCGGCGCCAAGGTGCTCGACGTCGGCTGCGGCGATGGCGAGTTGCTGCACCTGTTGGGCGAAAGCCGTGACGTCGATGGCCGCGGCATCGAATTGTCGCGCGAGGGCGTCAACGAATGCGTCGCCAAGGGCCTGGCGGTGATCCAGGGCGACGCCGACACCGACCTCGGCGACTATCCGGACGACGCTTTCGACTATGTGATCCTGTCGCAGACGCTACAGGCGACCCGCCACCCGCGCGTCGTGCTGGAGCATATGCTGCGGATCGGCCGCCACGCCGTGGTGTCGTTCCCGAATTTCGGTCACTGGACGGTGCGGCTGCAATTGCTGTTCGCCGGTCACATGCCGCAGACCGATATCCTGCCCTATAGCTGGTACGACACCCCCAATATCCACCACTGCACGATCAAGGACTTCGTCCAGCTCTGCAATGCGATCGGCGTGAAGATCGAAAAGGCGGTGGCGTTGAATGCCTGGGGCTCGCCGCTCCGTCTCAATGCGCCGTGGTGGTTCTGGAATCTGTTCGGCGAACAGGGCGTGTTTCTCCTCAGCCGCAAGAACTGACCAAGAACTGACAGGCAGCCGGTGGCGCGCCTGTTCATCTTGGTTGCACTGCACCATTAACTTTACCCAACCGGTTCAAAACTTATGCGCGTGGTCTATATCCGCGTGAATACAGTATTATTTTGAATACATAAAGTAAAAGATTAATACTATATTTTATACCTGACTTTGCGACCATGTATTAACATGCATACCGGGCATTCAGATTAAAAATGACCTTGTGAACACCATGAAGTCGCCACGTTTGGTCGGCGTCTAGACGAAGCATCGAGGCCGATTCGAATGAATCACCCGGTGCATTGCTTTGATAGCTAGAGGATTAGACATGATGAAGCGACTAAGAAGGCGGGCGACCCTATTGTTGTGCGCAGTAATGGCAGCCAGCTTTGCCAGTTCAGCCATGGCAAGACCCGTCCAGAAAGCCACGAAGAGCCCGCAGCCCATGGCTTCGGCGCAAGACCCCCGCTCCCCGGACGCTCAGCCCTATCCCATGGAAGGTGTCCAGGCATCGGCCGGCACGGCGAGCACGTCCCGCAGCCAACGCGCAGGCGGTGAACGCCGCGCCCACTCCGGTGACGCCTTTGGCGGCTTCACCTCGAACTCCCTGGTCTCCGAGGCGCGCAAGTATCTCGGCACCAATCCGACCGGCCGCGCCACGTTATGGTGTGGCGCCTTCATGGACCTGGTGCTGAAGCGCACCGGTCATAAAGGCGGCGGCAATCTCGCCAGCGCCTATGCCGGCTACGGCGCGCGCGTCTCCGGCCCGCAGGTCGGCGCCATCGCCGTGATGCGTCGCGGCGGCGGCGGTCATGTCGGCGTCGTCTCAGGGGTCGATCCGAACGGCAATCCGATCATCGTCTCCGGCAACCACAACCGCACCGTCGCCGAGTCGGTTTATCCGCGCGGCCGCATCACGGCTTACGTGTTGCCGGCGAGCTGATCGCTTCACACAAAAACTGAAAACGCCGCGCCTCGTCCGGGCGCGGCGTTTTTTATGCGCGGCTTTTCCCAATTTCGTCGCGCGATTAACGTTAAACTGGGCGCGTAAACCACTTCATTGTTAATTCAATCTGACCGTGTCGCTGAAAATTGTCGTGGTATTGCCAATGGGTCGCGCACTTCGCGGCGCAGAAAAGCAATGGGCACGGGCAATGCGATTCAACTCCAATCTGATGATTGCTCTCGGATGCGTCAGCCTGCTGGCCATGAGCGAGCCGGCCTTCAGCCAGTCCAAACCGCAGCCGGGGAAACCCAAAGCCGCGAGCAAGAGCGCTATTCAAAACGCCGCTCAGGCAAAGGCCAAATCCAGAAATATCGCCGCGCGCGACGGTCGCGTGCCGCGGCTCGCCAGCACGGCGATGGCTTATGCGCCCAAGAAGCCCACGTTCGGCTGGCCGGTGCTGGTCAGCGAAGCGCGCAAATACATGGGCACCAATCCGACCGACCGCAAACGGCTGTGGTGCGCCACCTTTATGAACATGGTGCTGGCCGAGGCCGGCTATAGCGGCACCAATTCCGACGCGGCCAAGTCGTTCGCGCAATACGGCCGCCGCATTTCCGAGCCGCGCGTCGGCGCCATCGCCGTGCTGACCCGCGGCAAGAACGGCGGCCATGTCGGCGTCGTGTCCGGCATCGATGCCAACGGCAATCCGATCGTGATTTCGGGCAACCACAACAAGCGCGTCGGCGAGGCGACCTATCCGCGTTCGCGCGTCATCGCCTATGTGATGCCGACCGAAACTCGCGGCAATACACAATTGGCCAGCAATGCCGGCAATGTCAGCCGTCCGTCGCAGGACGACGGTATCGACTCGCCGATTGCCGAATTGCTCGCCGCCATCGAGGCCGAGCCAAGCCCGGCGCGGTCGCAGCAAGGCGCGCAAGCGGCCGTGCGGCAGCCCGCCGCGCCGTCAGGCGCCAATGCGCGTCGCCCTATCGAGCTCGACCCGGCGCTTGCCCAGATGTTCGGCATCAAGCCACGTGGCCAGCCTGCGCCGCGCGTTGCGCCGCAGCCGGCGCAGCGGATTGCGCCGCGACCGCAGCCGCAGGTGCAACCGCCGCAGCGCGAACTGCGCGTCGAACAGGTGCAGTCCGGCCGCGTCGCCTCCGATGCGGGACTTGCGAGCCGTCTGCTGCCGGTCTCGCGCTAGATCAGAATGTCGCTGGTGAGCGCATCGCCGATGGCGATGTCGCCGCCGGTGATGACCTCGGCATAGATGCCGCAGTCGGCGTGGCCGAAGCTTTGCAGCAACGTCTTCGGGATTGTCAGATCGCGGATGCCGGTCGCCGGGTCCACATTGGTGGCGGCGCAGCGCACGATCCGCTTCACCACCTTGAGCCGCGCGGTGCCGATCGCGATTTCCGCGCCGAGCAGGTCGAATTCGTGCCAGGCCGGCCAGCCGCTGACATGGATATTGCCGCGAAAGCGCAACGGATCGACCGCTTGGCCGGTCGCGGTCTCGACCGCGGCCACCGAGGCGAGGTTGATGATCGACACGACCTTCCTGGCCACGTCGGAAAAGCTGTGCGGCGCGCCGGGGGCGCCTTCGCCGCTCAGTACCTTGGGCGGGCCGTTCAGCTCGGCCGGCATGAAGCGGCGGAAAAACGCTTCGATGGCCAGCCGGCCTTCCTTGGTGCGCAGATCGCCGCGCGCCGCCTCGCGGCCTTCATGACCGATGGTCAGGGTATGGGTGTCCTCGTCATAGTCCGTCCGCAGTGCCGCCAGCCGCTCGTTCTTCATCAGCACCAGAAATCGGTTTTTGGGGAAATAGGCCGGCGCTGCCGGGTCGAACCCGGTCGGGCCGTTCTCGATGGCATAGAGCCGGTCGGCGGCGATGGTTCGTCCGGGGGTCAGCATCGTCCGCTCAAGCGGCTGCGGCGACAGGGCCTTCACCGGGTAGCGATAGAGGGCTTCGATCCGGGCGGCGGGGCTGGTCATGCTGGACGGGCTTTCGGTTGGCGGGCCGGCGTTAAGGCTGACCTATATCAAGCCGGCGAGCCCTTCAAACTGGCAATATGGCCTCCTACATAAGTCCAGCAGGCCGCCATGCTCGGGGCCTCGCATTCAATCCGGCGCCACTTTGGGCCGAAGGGAGTTGAGACATGAACTTCGAGAAATACACCGACCGCGCCCGCGGGTTCGTGCAATCCGCCCAATCCATGGCCCTGCGCGAGGGCCATCAGCAATTTTCCCCCGACCATATGCTCAAGGTCCTGCTCGACGACCCGGAAGGGTTGGCGGCCGGCCTGATCGATCGCTCCGGCGGCAATTCGCGGCAGGTGCTGCGCGATGTCGAGGCCGCGCTCGGCAAAATTCCGAAAGTGTCCGGCGCCGGCGCGGGCCAAGTCTATCTCAGCCCGCAACTGGCGCGGGTTTTCGACGCCGCCGAGAAGGCCGGCGAAAAAGCCGGCGACAGTTTCGTAACCGTCGAGCGGCTGTTGCTTGCGCTGGCGCTTGAGAAGGACAGCGAGGCCGGCAAGGCGCTCGCCAAGGGCGGCGTGACGCCGCAAAACCTCAACGCCGCCATCGAGGCGCTGCGCAAGGGCCGCACTGCGGATTCGGCATCGGCCGAGAACGCCTATGACGCGCTGAAGAAATATGCCCGTGATCTGACGCAGGCCGCGCGTGACGGCAAGCTCGATCCGGTGATCGGCCGCGACGAGGAAATCCGCCGGACGATTCAAGTGCTGTCGCGCCGCACCAAGAACAATCCGGTGCTGATCGGCGAGCCCGGCGTCGGCAAGACGGCCATCGTCGAAGGCCTGGCGCTGCGCATCGTCAATGGCGACGTGCCGGAAAGTCTCCAGGACAAGAAATTGATGGCGCTCGACATGGGCGCGCTGATCGCCGGCGCGAAATATCGCGGCGAATTCGAAGAACGGCTGAAAGCCGTGCTCAACGAAGTGACCTCGGCCGAGGGCGGCATCGTGCTGTTCATCGACGAGATGCACACTTTGATCGGCGCCGGCAAGGCCGACGGCGCGATGGATGCCTCCAACCTGTTGAAGCCGGCTTTGGCGCGCGGCGAACTGCATTGCATCGGCGCCACCACGCTCGATGAATACAAGAAGCACGTCGAGAAGGACGCGGCCTTGGCGCGGCGCTTCCAGCCGGTGTTCGTGTCGGAGCCGACCGTCGAGGATACGGTGTCGATCCTGCGCGGCTTGAAGGACAAATACGAGCAGCATCACGGCGTCCGCATCGCCGATTCGGCGATCGTCGCCGCGGCGACGTTGTCGAACCGCTACATCACCGACCGCTTTCTGCCCGACAAGGCCATTGACCTGATCGACGAGGCCGGCGCGCGGCTGAAGATGCAGATCGATTCCAAGCCGGAAGAGCTCGACACCATCGACCGCGAAATCATGCGGCGCAAGATCGAACAGGAGGCGCTCAAGCGGGAAACCGATCCGGGCTCGAAGGATCGCCTGATCCGGCTTGAGGCCGAACTGGCCGAACTCGAAAAGAGCTCCGCCGACATCACCTCGCGGTGGAAGTCGGAAAAGGAAAAGCTGTCCGACGCGCAAAAGCTCAAGACCGACCTCGACGCACTTCGCGCCGAACTCGCCAATGCGCAGCGCAAGGGCGATTACCAGCGCGCCGGCGAATTGGCCTATGGCAGTATCCCCGAGTTGGAAAAGAAGCTGAAGGCCAATGAGGACGTCGACGCCAAGCGCGGCGCCATGGTCGAAGAGACCGTAACCGCCGATCATGTCGCCGGTGTCGTCTCGCGTTGGACCGGGGTGCCAGTCGACAAGATGCTCGAGGGCGAGAAGGAAAAGCTGCTGCGCATGGAAGACGAGCTGGCCAAGCGCGTCATCGGCCAGCGCGAAGCCGTCACCGCTGTCGCGACCGCGGTTCGCCGCGCACGTGCCGGCTTGCAGGATCCGCACCGGCCGATCGGCTCGTTCATGTTCCTGGGGCCGACCGGCGTCGGCAAGACCGAACTGACCAAGACGCTCGCGTCCTATCTGTTCGACGACGAGAACGCGCTGATCCGCATCGACATGTCGGAATATATGGAGAAGCATTCGGTCGCGCGTCTGATCGGCGCGCCTCCGGGCTATGTCGGTTACGAGGAAGGCGGCGCGTTGACCGAAGCCGTGCGGCGCAGGCCTTATCAGGTCGTGCTGTTCGACGAGATCGAGAAGGCGCATCCGGACGTGTTCAACGTCCTCTTGCAAGTGCTCGACGACGGAAGGCTGACCGACGGACAGGGCCACAAGGTCGACTTCCGCAACACCTTGATCGTGATGACGTCGAATCTCGGCGCCGACTATTTGGTCAACCAGCCGGAAGGCGAAGACACCGAGGCTGTGCGCGACCAGGTGATGGGCGTGGTGCGCTCGGCATTCCGGCCGGAGTTCCACAACCGCATCGACGAGATCATTCTGTTCCACCGGTTGAAGAAGTCGGAGATGACGGCCATCGTCGACATCCAGATGGGGCGCTTACGCAAGCTGCTGGACGATCGCAAGATCACCATCACGCTGGATGCCGGCGCACGCGAATGGCTGGCCGACAAAGGCTGGGATCCGGCCTATGGTGCGCGTCCGCTCAAGCGCGTGATCCAGAAGGCGGTGCAGGATCCGCTCGCCGAGATGATCCTGTCCGGCGCGATCAAGGACGGCGAGGCGGTGAGTGTGTCGTCCGGCAAGCAGGGCCTGACCTTCAACGGCAAGCTGGCGCAGGCGGCGTAAGGGCGGAGTCGCAGAAAAATTGTAACAAGGGCCGGGGATATCCCCGGCCTTTTTTATCGCTGCCACAAAGTTCCATCGAGCGCGGCTGTGATTGGCATCACAGCCTTGTTTTGATGCGCGTGCGATCCTTCTTCCGAATGCGAGGGAGCCTCATCATGCGCCTGCTGCTCGTTCTTTTGCTTGCCGTCGCCGCCTTCAATGTTCGCGCCCATGCGCAAAGCACCGATACCATCCTCATCCTCGACGCCTCCGGCTCGATGTGGGGACAGGTCGACGGCCAGACCAAGATCAGCGCTGCACGCGCCGCCGTTGACACCATTCTCGGCAAATGGAAGCCGAGCGATCGGATTGGGTTGATCGCCTACGGACATCGCAGCAAAGGCGACTGCAAGGACATCGAGTTGCTTGCGCCGGTCAGCACCTTTGATCCGGCGGGCATCAAGAGCGCGGTCAAGGCGCTCAATCCCAAAGGCAAGACGCCGATTGCCGACGCGCTCCGCATGGCGGCGAACACGCTGAAATCGACCGAGAACAAGGCGACCGTGGTGCTGGTGTCCGACGGCATCGAGACCTGCGTTGTCGATCCGTGCGCCGTCGCCGCCGACCTGAAGAAAGCCGGCGTCGGTTTTACTGCCCATGTCGTTGGATTCGACGTTGCCGATCCGGTCGCGCGCGGGCAACTGCAATGCATCGCGCGCGCCACCGGTGGCGTCTATCTCGACGCGCGCAACGCGTCGGGTCTCGAGAGCGCGCTCGGCCGCGCGGTCGAAGCGGCGCAAGGCGCCAAGGTGCAAACCGAAGCGCCGGCCAAGGCCGAGCCCGATCCGTTCAAGGGCAAGAACATCCGCGGCGCCGTGCGGCTCGCCCCCGGCCTCGATCCAGTCACCGATCCCGCACTCGGCTGGACCGTGTTCAAGCCGAATCCTGACGGCAGCAAAGGGGAATTTGTCGTCCGCTTCGACGGTTCGCCGTTCGCCAATCGGATCGACCCCGGCGATTACGTCATGGAGGTCGAGTATGGCCAGGTCAGCAAGCTGTTTTCGCTCAAGGTCGAACGCGGCAAGCCGGCTGTCCTCGATGTCGTGCTCGACGCCGGATACGTCACCAGTGACGGCTCGATCGCCGGAAGCGGCGCAAAGGCCGAAGACAGCACCTGGGACATGCTGGATTCAAAGGGTGAATGGATGGCCACCGAATACAGGCGCGTGCCGCGCTTTATTCTGCCGGCGGGCGATTACACGTTGCGGCTGACGCGCGGCAATACCAAGAGCGAGAAGCCCTTCAGTATTACCGCCGGCGATTCCATCAACGTCTCGCTCATTCTCGACGCCGGCAAATTGCTGGTCAGCGGCCGCTACTCCGAGGCCGGTCCGAAGATCGACAACGGCCTATCGGTGGATGTGCGCTATTTGCCGAAAACGCCGGATGAGAAAGGCGAGTGGGTGGCGACGACTTATGACGCGCTATCCAAATTCGACCTGCCGACGGGCAGCTATGACGTCGTCGTGAGCGTTGGCGCCGCTTCGCGCACGATCCGTGCCGAGGTCAAATCCGGCGCTGATACGCGCCTCGACGTCAACATCGATGCCGGGGTGCTGGGCCTGAAGACGGGCGACGGCAAGGCGATCGAAATCTTCAAGGCCGAGCGCGACATCAACAATGAGCGCAAGCACATTCACACCGGCTACGAGCCCGATCTCAATCTTGCGCTCAATGCCGGGTCTTATGTCGTGATCGTCGAATACGGCCCCGACAAGAAGGTGGAAAAACCTTTCACCATCACCGCCGGCAAGCGCGCCACCGTCGAGGTGCAGCCGTAAACTTCACTTCCACATCCCCCGCATTCGCGCGCCGACATCGAGCGGTGCGCGGGCAGGGGCCGTGCCCGCCTGCGCCGCGCGTGGCGGCGGCCAGGAGCGGTGGTCGAAGTGCTTCAGCAATGAATTCGGAATGAACCGCGTGCGTTGCGCGTATACGTGGCGGTCGCCATTGTCGCGCTGGCCGTGGGTGAAGAAACGCTGCGGCACCATGACGTGCAACTGGTCCTTGGCGCGCGTCATGGCGACATAGAGCAGTCGCCGTTCTTCCTCGATCTCCGGCGTCGAGCCGGTCGACAGGTCCGACGGCAGACAGCCGTCGACCGTGTTGAGCACATAAACGGAGGTCCATTCCTGTCCTTTGGCCGAATGGATCGTCGACAGGATCAGATAATCGTCATCGAGCAACGGCGGGCCGGACTGGTCGCTGGTCGCGCTCGGCGGATCGAGCGTCAACTCGGTGAGGAAGCGCTCGCGGCTCGGATAGGTCGCGGCGATCTGCGCCAGTTGCGCCAGATCGCCCTGGCGAACGCTGGCGTCCTCGTGCATGCGCTCGAGATGCGGCTCGTACCAGCGGCAGACACACTCCATTTCGCCCGGCCAGCCGACGGCGTTGCGGCGCAACAGCCCGATCGTGTCCTCGAAGTCCGGCCAATGCTCGAGCGCCGCCGCCGGCGGCTTGAACGCGGCAAGCGCGCCGGCCGCATCGCCGCTCTCGGCAATGCGGTCGAGCAGTCGCCCGGCGGCGCTCGGGCCGATGCCGGGCAGCATCTGCGCGACGCGGAAGCCGGCTACGCGGTCGCGCATATTGTGAACCCAGCGCAGCACCGCCAGCACATCCTTGATGTGCGCGGCTTCGAGAAACTTCAGACCACCGAATTTGACGAACGGAATATTCCGCCGTGTCAGTTCGATCTCTAACCCGGCGCTGTGGCTCGAGGTGCGGAACAGCACCGCCTGGCTTTTCAGCGTGATTTCGGCCTCGCGGTTTTCCAGTATCCGCTCGACGATGTAGTTGGCCTGGCCGACATCGTCGGCGACATTGACGATGTGCGGGCGCTCGGCCGACGGCCGGTCCGACCACAGATTCTTGGTGAAGCGTTCGCTGGCCAGTTCGATCACCGCGTTGGCGGCGGCGAGGATCGGTTGGGTCGAACGGTAATTGCGCTCCAGCGTGATGACGCTGGCTGCCGGCGTGAAGTGTCCGGGGAAATCGAGAATGTTGCGCACGGTCGCCGCACGAAACGAATAGATCGACTGCGCGTCGTCGCCGACCACGGTCAAGCCGCGGCCGTTCGGCCGCAAGCCCAGCAGGATCGACGCCTGTAGCCGGTTGGTGTCCTGATATTCATCGACCATGACATGATCGAAGCGCGCCGAGAGTTCGTCGGCGATCGCGCCCTCGGTCATCATCTGCGCCCAATACAACAGCAGATCGTCGTAATCGAGCACGTTCTGCTTCTGCTTGGCCTCGACATAAGTGGAAAACAGCACGCGGAGCTCGGCTTCCCATTCGGCACACCACGGAAAGAAGTTGCCGAGCACTTCGCCAAGCGGCAATTCGGCGTTGACGGCGCGCGAATAGATCGACAGGCACGTGCCCTTCATCGGGAAGCGCTTGCGTGTCTTCGAGAAGCCGAGTTCGTGCCGCACCAGATTCATCAGGTCGGCGGAATCCTCGCGGTCGTGAATGGTGAAAGCCTGATCGATGCCGATGTCGCGCGCATATTCGCGTATGAGCCGCGCGCCGATGGCGTGAAAGGTGCCGGACCAGTTGAGGTTGCCGTTGGCGGCTCCGGTCTGCGCGCCGAAGACTTGCACCGTAATGCGTTCGACGCGCCGCTGCATCTCGGCGGCGGCACGCCGCGAAAAGGTCAGCAGCAGAATGCGGCGCGGATCGACGCCACCGACGATGAGATGCGCGACGCGGTGCGCCAGCGTGTTGGTCTTGCCGGCGCCGGCGCCGGCGATAATGAGAAGCGGCCCGGCTTCGTTGAGCGCGCCGCCGCCAAAGACCACACCATGCTCGACCGCGCGGCGCTGTTCGGCATTCAGCTTGACGAGATAAGCGGCATTGGCAGCTAGAGGCGCGGCGGAGGTCATGCTTGTACAAAGCATGAACGCCGTGATTCGTCGATTGAATTAGATACTTAGCGGCGGACTGGATCGCTCGACGCGATGCGCGCCGGCTTGCGCGCCATGATGCCGTCGAGCCGTTCGCGCTCCGCCTCGAAGCTCGTCATCATCGAGCCGGCAAGTTCGCGGCCGCGCGGCAGCTTGATGCGCATCGGGTCGACGAAGCGGCCGTTGACGCGGATTTCGTAATGAACGTGCGAGCCGGTCGACAGGCCGGTCGAGCCGACAAAGCCGATCACCTGGCCCTGGCGCACGCGCTTGCCCTCGTCGACGCCGCGCGCATAGGCGGTCATATGGGCATAGGCGGTTTCGTAACCGTTGTTGTGCCGAAGGAGAACGTATTTGCCGTAACCCGATTCCCAGCCGGCCTTCTCGACCGTGCCGTTGCCGGCGGCGTAGATCGGCGTGCCGGACGGCGCCGCCCAGTCAACGCCGGTGTGCATCTTGGTGTAGCCGAGGATCGGATGGCGGCGAATGCCAAAGCCGGAACGCATGATGCCGGCCACCAATGGCTTGCGCACCAGGAACTTCTTCGCGCTCTTGCCGCTCTCGTCGTAGTAATCGACCAGGCCATCGTCCGGCGACTGGAAGCGATAGAACTTCTTGATTTCGCCGCCGACGGTGAGCGCCGCGAACAGCACGTCGTTGCGGCTGTCGGCGGCCGGCGTTTCTTCTTCGCCGGCATACAGCACTTCGAATGAATCGCCGGGCTGCACCTTGCGCTGGAAGTCGACGTCGTAGGAGTAGATGCGGATCAATTCGTCGATGATCGGGCGCGGGATCTGGTTGCGCAGCGCCGTCTCATAGACGCTCTGATAAAGCCGCACGCCCGCGGTATCGGTTTCGTCGTCGGGCTGCGTCGAAGCGTCGGCGACTTCAGTGTCGACGTTCTTCACGTCGACCGAAACATATCTGCCGGTGTCGGCCAGTGCGACGACGGCATCGATGACGTTGTCGCTGGCGATAATGACGCGGATCGGCTGCGTGCGCTGCGCGCCGACAGCCGGCGCCATCAGCACGCGCAGCTTCTGGCCTTCCTTGATGCCGCCGTCGCGGCCGCGCGGCCCCAGCACGGCGAGGACCTTGCCGATGTCGTCCGGCGTCGCGCCGAGATCGCGCAGGATTGCGGTGAGGCCCTCGCCCTTCTTGGCGATGACGACTTTTTCATTGAACGGATTGCCGCCGGTGGTCTGATTGGCAGTCTTCGGCAGCAGCGTGATGTTCTCAGGGACAACGCGCGCTTCAAAGCCGGCATAAGGATCGGCGGCGACCGTGCCGGCATAAGCGAGCTTGATGCCGGTGACGTTGGCGCCAATCTGCGTTTGGTTGCCGGCTTTGGCGGTCCAGTCGGCGGCTTCACGCACGCGCGCCATCACTTCCTCGTTGGGCGTCAGCAAGGCAACTCGCAGCCGCGGCAGCATCGGCGCGAGATCGCGCATCACGAAGGCGACTTCGGCGTCCGGCTCGGCCGCCGGCGCTTCTTCCGGCGAGCCGGTGCCGCTCGGCGTGTTTTCCGCCAGCATCGCCTGCGGATTGAACGCCGGGATCGAGGCAGAGAGATCGGACACGGTCAGCGACAGGTTGCCAGCGACGCGCACGAAGGGGCGCACGCGCACGACTTCGTGGTTGCCGACGCGGGTCGTGGTGGAGACGCGGATCAACTGCCTGGCGAAGGAGGGCTCTTCCGCGGTCTGCAAACGGTCGCTCTTGCGCGCGCTGGCCTTTTCACCACCGACGCCGAGGGCGCCGCGCAGCGCCACTTCGACCCGCTCGGGGAGTGAGGCGAAATTGGTTTCGCCATCGAGCGATGTGAAAACGGCGCCACCCATCAAGGCAGCGCCGCACAGCGCGGTCAGAATTGTGCCGGCAAACCACTGCACCGAAACGCGGCGGCGATCGACGAAAGCGGACGTGCCGCCGTCGACCGACAGCGGTGCTTCATTGCCAAGCTCAATGGCGTCGGCGTGCTTTGTTCGATGCGCGCCGCGCGACCGTGTGTGGTCCAAACTCAACGTCCCCTGCGCCTGCGGTCAAAGTTGGATTGCTGCCGTGAAAGACCCGAGAACCCGCCGGCAAGCCCATCAATTCGCCGCTGAATCGGCGCCGGCACGATGCCGGTTAGCCCAGGACCCGTCAATCGCGGGCCGGTGGCCGCACTTTGAGGTCTTGAGCGGCGTTAATGGCTTCAGTGACGGTGCCGGATCCCCCCTGGACGTTGCGATTCTAGCCTTGAACCTAGCTGGCAAGGACGGCCCATGAATATGGCCTGAGTGCGGCGCACCGGCCTGTTTCCAGGCACGGCCCGCCCGGAGGGGCACAGGAGGACCGAGACCGGGGGCAAGCCCCCAGGGCGGCCCTCTTGGGCGGCCTAAGGACGCCCCCTCGGCAGCCCCTGGGCGAGACCCCAGCCGGGGCCGGCATTTTTTTCAAACTTTCTTATGGATGCCGGGGGCCTATAGCGACCCAAAAATGACAAAAAGCCCCGTCATACAACGACTAATCGACTGTCACAGGGATGTTGCTTTTCCCGGTTGACAAGCCGAGGAGCCGAAGCCTATATACGACCCATCGGCGCGCCGTTCCGCAAGTTACGGCTCGATGGCGCGCCTCTGAAACTCCTCACTGGTTCAGTGAAAATGCCTCCGATAGTATTCGGAAGCATGAGTTTCGACGACGCGTTTAGATGCCTTGCCGGCTCGGTAACGGGCTTGGGCAAGTTGGAGGTCGCCAGATCTCCGGGCTGTTTGACAAGTGAATCGGAAGAAAGAGAAACGTGGACGGCGGGGTCCTTGCGGGCCGCAGTAGCGTGACGAAGCAATTCATCACGATGCATGCGGCCGGAAGAGACTTCTGACGGTCTACGTTTTCAAAGGTACACTGCTGGTCATTCTCACGAGTGATCAGTTTTGTGGACCTCGTCAAAACGTGAAATTTTGCGCAAGCGAAAAGACCAGTCAGGTTTAAAATTTCTCATCCAACTTGAGAGTTTGATCCTGGCTCAGAGCGAA
>JAUSBQ010000297.1 GCA_030651965.1 Pseudolabrys sp.
TCGGCATAGAGCCGCGTCAATCCGAAGCCGAGCCAGGTGCCGGCCGCCATTCCGATGAGCATGCCGACGCTGCCGATCGCCAACGCAAACTCCAGGTAGTGCAGCGCCACCGCCGCATTGCTGTAACCGAGCGCCTTCAACAGGCCGATCTGCTCGCGTTCCAGCAGGATCAGGCGCGACAGCGTCATGTTGACCAGGAACGCCGCCACCAGCAGAAACACCGGCGGCAGAATCCGGCTCATCGCCTGCAACTGCTTGAGCTCGGCGTCGAGAAACGCATGCGATGTCTGATCGCGCCGCCCATGCGCGCCGAGACCGCCGTAACGCGCCAGCAAGGCGTCGAGCCGCTCGATCGCCGCGGCTTCGGATGCGCCGCGCGTCAGCTTGAGATGCACGCTGGAAAATGCCCCGGTGAGATCATAGGCGGCGGCCAGCGCCTTCTCTTTCATCCAGACGATGCCGAAACGGCGGTCGTCCGGCATCAGATCGCCCGGACCGAGCGCGTAGATATATTCCGGCGAAAGCCCGGTGCCGACGATCCGTAGCGTTCGCTTGCGGCCGTTGAGAATCGCTTCGAATTGCGCGCCGATGGCGAAGCCGTGCGCCTTGGCGAACGGTTCGCTGACGACCACCTCCTGCTCGTCGGCGGTCAGCGGCAGCCGGCCGCTGCGCAGATGCAGCAGATTGAGTGTCTGTTCGCCATAATCGGGAATCGACACCAGCATCGCCGACGCCGGTTCGGCGATGCCGGGCAGATCGAGCAAGGCGATCTTGGCGATGCGCGTCTCCACCGCCGCGACGCCGGGAATTTTCGCAATCTCGTCGGCGTAGATCTTTGGCGCCCGGGTGAGATCGGCGAAGACGTCGGCGAAGCGGTTGCGCTCGTAATAGGCGGAGCGCGTCTCCGCCAGTGAGCCGTGCGCGCCGATGCCGAGGATGAGCGTTGCCGCGCCGGCCGCCATCACCATGGCGATGGCCAGCGCCTGCGGCCACAACCGCGCCAGATCGCGCAACAGTTTTCGGTGCAACGCTGTCAATGCGATCACCAGCTGATGGCCGAAGCCGGTTTGCGTTCGACGATGATATTGCTTGAAACGATCCTGCCGTCGCCGAAATGCACCACGCGGTGCGCAATGTCCTGGATCGCGACGTTATGGGTAATGATGAGTGTGGTGGCGCCGAGCTGCGCGTTCACCTGCATCAGCGCATCGAGCACAAGCACGCCGGTCTTGGAATCGAGCGCGCCGGTCGGCTCGTCGCAGAGCAGCACCTGCGGCCGCTTGGCGATGGCGCGGGCAATGGCCACCCGCTGCTGCTCGCCGCCTGAAAGCTGGGCGGGAAAATGGTTCATGCGGTCTTTCAGCCCGACGATGGCCAGCGCATCTTCCGGACGCATCGGGTCGCGCGCAATCTCGGTGACCAGCGCGACGTTCTCGCGCGCGGTCAGGCTCGGCACCAGATTGTAGAATTGGAAGACGAAGCCGACATGATCGCGGCGATACAGCGTCAATTCACGATCGTCGAAACGGCTCAACTCGTGATCGGTGAACCAGACTTCGCCGCCGGTCGCCCGGTCGAGGCCGCCGACGATATTGAGAAAGGTGGACTTTCCCGAGCCGGACGGCCCCAGCATGACCACGAATTCGCCGGCCGCCGCCTCGAAGTCGACTCCCCGCAGGGCGTGCACCTCGATCGCGCCGGTGACATAGACCTTGGTCAGGCCCTTGGTACGGAACATCGCTTGGCTCATGAGCCTCTGTTTTTCTGCTGGTTTTCAGTATTCTGCCCCAGAATGGCATGCGGTCGATTGCGCTTTCTCAAGCGGCCAGTGAAAACGCCTGCCCCGACCGAACGGCCCGAAAGCGCCGGCGCCCCAGAGCGCTCCAAAACCTCCCGTCAAGCCTCCCCGTTGACCGGCCCGCCTCTTTCATGTCACCTCCCGGCTCCTGAAAAAGAGCCGTAAATGACCGCCGATTCGAGCAAAACCGAGCGCTACGCCGCCCGCGCCGCCGAGACCCGCTGGCAGAAGCTGTGGGACGAGCGCGGCATCTACGCCACCAAAAACGACGATCCCCGGCCGAAATACTACGTCCTCGAGATGTTCCCCTACCCGTCGGGGCGCATCCATATGGGGCATGTGCGCAACTACACGATGGGCGACGTGGTGGCGCGCTTCAAGCGGGCCATGGGCCACGCCGTCCTGCACCCGATGGGCTGGGACGCCTTCGGCATGCCGGCCGAAAACGCCGCCATCGACCGCAAGGTCCACCCCAAGGAATGGACCTACGCCAACATCGCGGCGATGAAGAAGCAGTTGCAGTCGATGGGCCTGTCGCTCGACTGGGCGCGCGAAGTCGCGACCTGCGACCCGAGCTATTACCGGCACCAGCAGAAAATGTTTCTCGATTTCCTCAAAGCGGGACTGGTCGAGCGCAAGCAGTCGAAGGTGAACTGGGATCCGGTCGACAACACCGTGCTCGCCAACGAGCAGGTGATTGACGGCCGCGGCTGGCGCTCCGGCGCTTTGGTCGAGCAGCGCGAACTCATTCAGTGGTTCTTCAAGATCAGCGACTACTCCGAGGAGTTGCTGAAGGCACTCGACGGCCTCGACCGCTGGCCGGACAAGGTCCGGCTGATGCAGAAGAACTGGATCGGCAAGTCGGAAGGTCTGCTGGTCCGCTTCATGCTCGATGCGTCGACCGTGCCTTCCGGTGAATCTGAGCTCGAAATCTTCACCACCCGGCCGGACACTCTGTTCGGCGCCAAGTTCATGGCGCTGGCGCCCGATCATCCTTTGGCGCAGGCCGCAGCGAAGAAAAATCCGAAGCTCGCGGAATTCATCGAAGAGTGCAAACGCATCGGCACCTCGCAAGAGGCGATCGACACCGCCGAGAAGATGGGTTTCGATACCGGCATTCGCGCCGTGCATCCGTTCGACCCGAACTGGACGCTGCCGGTCTATGTCGCCAACTTCGTTCTGATGGAATACGGCACCGGCGCGATTTTCGGCTGCCCGGCGCATGACCAGCGCGACCTCGATTTCGTCAACAAATACGGCCTCGGCAACACGCCGGTGGTGTGCCCGCCGGGCCAGGACCCGGCGACGTTTGTCATCACCGATACGGCGTTCGACGGCGACGGGCGGATGATCAACTCGCGCTTCCTCGACGGCATGTCGATCGAGGAGGCCAAGGAAGAGGTCGCCAAGCGGCTTGAGAAAGACACGCGCGGCAATCGCCCCGTGGCCCAGCGCCAGGTCAATTATCGCCTGCGCGACTGGGGCATCTCGCGGCAGCGGTACTGGGGCTGCCCGATCCCGATCATCCATTGCTCAACGTGCGGCGTGGTGTCGGTGCCGGCGAGCGACCTGCCGGTGGTGCTGCCGGACGACATCAATTTCGACAAACCCGGCAATCCGCTCGACCGCCATCCGACCTGGAAGACCGTCAAGTGTCCGCAATGCTCAGGCGCCGCGCGCCGCGAAACCGACACGATGGACACGTTCGTCGACTCGTCGTGGTACTTCGCGCGCTTCACCGATCCGTGGAACGAAACCTCGCCGACCACCGTGAAGGCCGCCAACGAATGGCTGCCAGTCGATCAATATATCGGCGGTATCGAGCACGCGATTCTGCATCTTTTGTATTCGCGCTTCTTCACCCGCGCCATGCACAAGACCGGCCACATCGGCATCGACGAGCCGTTCGCCGGCCTGTTCACGCAGGGCATGGTGGTGCACGAGACCTATAAGTCGAAGAGCGGCGATTGGGTCGAGCCAGCCAACGTCACCATCGAAGGCATGGGTGAGGCGCGTCGCGCCAAGCTGACCACGACCGGCGAACCGGTCGACATCGGCTCGATCGAGAAGATGTCGAAGTCGAAGAAGAACACGGTCGACCCCGACGACATCATCGCCGCTTACGGCGCCGACACGGCGCGCTGGTTCATGCTGTCGGATAGTCCGCCGGAGCGCGACGTGATCTGGACCGAGGAAGGCGTGCAAGGCGCCTGGCGCTTCGTGCAGCGGCTATGGCGGCTCAACGGCGAGATCGCCCGCATCGCCGCGCCCGAAGTGCGCCCGGCGGAATTCAGCGAGCAGGCTTTGGTGGTGCGCAAAGCGGCCCACCGGGCGCTGAGCAATGTCTCCGACGACATCGGCCGGCTCCGCTTCAACCGCTGCGTCGCCCATATCTACGAATTCGCCAATGCGCTGTCGGACGCCATCGGCTCGGCCGAAACCGCGCCGTCGCCCGACTTCGCCTGGGCGCTGCGCGAGGCCGGCGACATTCTGGTGCGGCTGTTCCACCCGATGATGCCGCACCTGGCCGAGGAGTGCTGGGCCGCTTTGGGCCACAAGTCCCTGGTCGCCACCGAAGCCTGGCCGCAGGTCGAACCCGCGCTTTTGGTCGAAAACACCGTCACTTTGCCGGTCCAGATCAACGGCAAGAAGCGCGCCGACGTCACCGTGCCCCGCGACGCCGGAAAAGACGAGATTGAGGCTGCCGTTCTGGCCCTCGATGCGGTAATAAAGGCGCTGGACGGCAAAAGCCCGAAAAAGGTCATTGTCGTCCCGCAAAGGATCGTGAATGTCGTCGCCTAACGCCCCTCGTCTGCCACGGATGCTGCTGGCGATGTCGCTTGCCGGCCTCACGGCTGGCTGCTTTCAGCCGCTTTACGGCGAGCGCTCGATTGGCGGCAATAGCAGCTCGATTACCGACAAGCTGAGCGCCGTTGAAGTGCCGCCGCTGAAAACGCCAAACGGCACGAGGCTGGCCCGCGTCGGCGCCGAAATGCGCGATCAATTGCTGTTCGACCTGACAGGTGGCGGGCCGCAATCGGCGTCGCTCTACCGGCTCGACATTCAGTTGAATTCGACGCTGTTGCAGGTCATCGTCGATATCAACAGCGCGCGTCCCGAAATCCAGAATTACGGCATCGACGCCGTCTACGCGCTCATCGACAACGCAACCGGCAAGCCGGTCATCAAGGGCACTACCTTTTCGCGCGTGTCCTATAACATCCCGGGCCAGCAGCAACGCTTTGCCGGCGACCGCGGCCTGCGCGATGCCGAGAACCGCGCCGCCAAGGTTATCGCCGACAATATCCGCTCGCGCCTGGCGTCGTATTTCACGACGGGGACGTAAAGTTTAACCGGCCTCATGGTGAGGAGGCGCGAAGCGCCGTCTCGAACCACGAGGCCGCCCATCCTTCGAGACGCGCACTTCGTGCGCTCCTCAGGATGAGGCGGGGATGGATGTCATGACCGCCATCAAAGCCTCCGACGTCGATCGCTTCGTCGCCAAGCCGGACCCGCGCATGCCGATCGTGCTGGTCTACGGGCCCGACGCCGGGCTGGTGCGCGAGCGTGTCGATGCGCTGGTCAAGGCTTCGGTCGACGATCCCAACGATCCGTTCTCCTTCGTGCGCATCGAGGGCGAAGACCTCTCCGCCAATCCGTCACGGCTGGTCGATGAAGCGCACACCGTGCCGCTGTTCGGCGGCCGCCGCGCCGTGCTGGTCAAGGCCGGCTCGCGCAACATCGCCGCGTCGGTCGAGCCGGTCATCAACGCGCCGTCGGACGAATGCCGCATCATCATCGAGGCCGGCGACCTGAAGAAGTCGTCGCCGCTGCGTGCCTTGATCGAAAAGGCCAAGACCGCGGCGGCGCTGCCTTGCTACGTCGACAACGGCGCGGCGCTCGGCCAGTTAATCGACACCGAGATGCGCGAGGCGCAACTGACCATCGCGCCGGACGCGCGCGCCACATTGGTGTCGCTGCTCGGCGGCGACCGCCTGGCCTCGCGCAACGAGATCCGCAAGCTGGCGCTTTATGCGCGTGGTCAGGGCCGCGTCGAATTGACCGACGTCATCGCGGTGGTGGCGGACGCCTCCGCGCTGGCGCTCGATGGCGTCATCGACGCCGCCTTTGCCGGCAGAACCGCCGACGTTGAAACCGAATTCAACAAGGCGCGCGCCGGCGGCTCGTCGCCGGCGGCGATCATCTCGGCGGCGATCCGCCAGGTGGCGAACCTGCACAAGATGAAGCTTTCGGTCGACGACGGTGATTCGATCGAGTTCGCCATGAAGCGCGGCGCGCCCCCGGTGCATTTCACCCGCGAGAAGAAGGTCGGCGACGCGCTGCGCGTCTGGTCGCCGGCGCGGCTGGTGCGCACCATGGAGCTATTGGCCGATGCCTCGCTCGACGCCCGCCGCAATGGGCCGCTGGCCGAAGCGATCGCGCAGCGCACGCTGCTGTCGATCGCCGTCAATGCGCGAAGGCGCGAGGCGTAATGTGTAGCCCGCGATTGCCCCCGGTTTTAATGGCACGCCGTCGAATGCGGACATTCTTCATAGCGATTCTGATGGCGATTGGCCTTGTTTCCGGATCGGACGCGGCGGAGATGATGCGCTTTAGCGCGGGTTTGGCAGGCTGGACGAAAGTCAGCTTTCCCCGCATCGCGGCGGCGGACTTCTCGGCATCGCCGGACGGCGGACTTGCCATTGCAGCCGATTCCGCGGCCGGAATGTTGTGGCATTCACTGTCCGCTGTGGCGAAGCCGCTGCGGACCGCGCGTTGGAGATGGCGCGTCGAGCAAGGAGTGGCGGCCACCGACCTGACCAAACGCGGCGTTGACGACCGCGCGGTTGCGGTATACTTCGTGTTCAGCGATCGGCCCGCCGGTTCGCGGGGGCCGATGGAATTGCTTTCCTCGCCCGCCGTCACCACGCTTGTCTATGTGTTCGGCGGTGACAAGCCGCGCGATAGTGTCATTCCGAGTCCGCATATGGGCGAGCGCGGGAAATTTATCACGTTGCGCGCGGCCGATGCGAACAAGCAGGTTTGGTTCGACGAAAAGGTCGATCTCTCGTCCGATTATCGCCGTGCCTTCGGCCGGCCAATGCCGACCTTGATCGGTGTCGCAGTATCAAGCGACTCCGATGACACTCAGGCCCGCAATCGCGCCAGCCTTCAGAATTTCGTTATCGGCGAGTAGCCGCGGTGAATTACAGATTCATCTGATAGCTGTGCGGCACCCAGCGGAAGTCGCCGGCGGATTTATCGACCCAGCCGATGCCGGGGAACGGCATGTGGAATCCCACCGCGAACATCTTCTCAGCGGCGAGCCGGTCGAGGATGCGCTTGCGCGTCGTCACGGCCTTGTCCTTGTCGTCGTCCATGTCGAAATGCCAGTCGGGCCGCTGCACGCCCATCACGTAATGCGTGAAGGTGTCGGCGGTGATCATCAGCTGCTTGCCTTCGCTCTCGACATGAAACGCCATCAGTCCCGGCGCATGGCCGAAGGCATCGACCGCGGTAATGCCGGACGCCACCGCGTCGCCCGGCTTGATGAAGGTCGAACGGGCCGCCAGCGGTTCGCACATTTTGACGAACAGTTCGCGGTTGAACTTGCGCGCCTCGCGCACGCCTTCGTTTCGCATCCAGAAATCGTATTCGGCGGCGCCGAACACGTAGCGCGCATTCGGATAGACCGGTCTGCCGCCATCGCTGAGCCCGCCGATGTGATCGGGATGGCCGTGCGTCAGCACGACGACGTCGATGTCTTCGGGCTTGTGACCGAGCTGCGCCAGACGCGCGACCAGATTGCCCATCGGCATGCGCGCCTTGAGCGCTTCGTAGTCTCGCGGCAGCATGCCGTTGCCGGTGTCGAACAGGATCAGCTCGCGGCCGGTATTGACCAGGGTCGGAATATTCGGGTGCTCGATCCGCTGCGGATCGATGTTGTTGGCGCGCGCCAGCGCTTGCACCTCGGCGGCCTCCGCGTTGGCGCCGTACAAAGGATGCAGGCCGTCGCGCATGCCCTTGCTGTCGAGCATCGTTGCAACCTCGAACCCGCCGAACTTGAAGCGGTAGACCGCCGGCTGCATCTCACCTTGCATCGAAGCGGGCACGCGCATCCTCCACGATTGTGACGCCGAGCGGCTTTGTACCGTCGCCACCGCTGGCGATCCACCCCGATTGCGACTCCCGGTCGCTTGTCCACCAATCACATGGCTGCTACCGCGCTGGTTGGCAGGAACGTTGCACTTGGCGGGAACGTTGCACTTGGCAGGAACGTTGCACTTGGCAGGAACGTTGCAAGAGCAACGGCGTTGTCGTCCCGCTTCCCCGTCACATAAGGATCGCCCCTTGTTCAATTACATGAACGCTTGGTTCGAGGCGGCGAGATTTGCGTCCGACAGCCACAACGTCATCGCGTTGCGGCTGATGCGGATTGCCAAGGGCGGGCCGCTGGCCACGACCGAAGCCACCCAGATGATCTCCGAGAAAGTCGCGGCCTTCGCCGAGGCGCAAGGCGCGATCGTTTCTGCGTTGGCGACCGGGAAAAGCCTCGAGCGCGCCGCCACCAAGGCCTACGCGCCGTACCGCCGTGCGGTACGCGCCAATCGCCGCCGCCTCGGCTGCTGATTTCGCTTATTTCTTGTCCGCTGAATGGGCGATGACGTCCGCCATGCGCGACTGGACTTTGCGGTCGAAGAACGGATCGTCGAGGTCGTGAGGAAGCTTGGCTTCCGGGTCGTGAACGATGACCTCCGGCCGACTCTCATTGGCAGACGTCTTGCCCGCCACGGCCGCCCAAAGATTGCGCACCCAGTCGAACATCGTCTTTCCAGAGCCAGCCATGGGTCAGCGCCATTTCGGGTGGGGTTCACCAAGGCAACCGGCCGCGCCGGCTAAAGTTCCCAGTGCGCCGCTGGGGACAGCCCGGCGTTGCGCGCTTTTATCTCTCCCGCGCCTTCGGGGGATTTGTTACCAAAACAGCGCAAAGGCTCCCGGTCAAAAAAACATGCTTCTCGTCAAGACTTATGTCGACCGCAGCCCGATCCACGGATTGGGCGTCTTCGCCGGCGAGTTCATCGCTAAGGGCACCAGGATCTGGCGCTTCGTCGAAGGCTTCGACCGCTGCTGGACGCCCCGGCAGTTCGCCAGATTGCCCAAGGCGGCGCGCGATTTCCTCAAGGACTACGCCTATCGCGTCGACGGCGAAATCCTGTTCACGGTCGACAACGACCACTACATCAACCATTCGGAAGCGGCGAACACCTACCTGCGCGGCGGTTACGCCATCGCCCGGATCAATATCGCCAAGGGCGTCGAGATCACCAACGACTACCGCGAATTCGATCCGGCGCTGTGCGCCGGCTTCCTCAAGCCATCGCCCAAGAAGAAAGCGCGGCGGGGCTAGCGGTTCAAGATCCGGTCGAGAGGAATCCGCAATGTCACGCGGGTGCCGACGCCGGCCACCGCGCTGACGATCTCGGCATCGAGCTGTTTGGCCAAGGCCATGATCAACCGGGTGCCGAGACCCTTGTTGCGGGTCAAGTCGAAGTCGGCCGGCAATCCGACACCTTCGTCATGCACCGAAATCTGAATATTGCGCCCCGTCGTCGGCTCGACTTTGACCCAGATCGGCCCGCCGCCGCGATCGCCATAGGCATATTTCGAGGCGTTGGACGCCAGTTCATTGATGATGAGCGCGACCAGGATGGCGCGGTCGGCGGAAAATTCGATCTCGCCGATCGCTTCGAAAATCAGCGTGCATGGCACCACGGCGGCCATGATGTCCTTGCTGACCTCGCGCAGATACTCATTCAACTCCATCTTTTCGTAGTCGGCCTTGTAGGCGAGCCGGTCATAGGCACGGCCGACGGTGGTGATGCGCATCGACGCCTCGGTCAGGCGCGCACTGAGCGCCGGATCGCCGGCGGCTTTGGCCTGCAGGTTGAGCATGCTGGACACGACCTGCAGACTGTTCTTGACGCGGTGGTTGACCTCCTTGAGCAAAATCTCGTGGCGCTCGAGCGCCTCTTTCAGCTTGCGCTGCGACCGCTGCTGCTCGATCGCCATGCCGAGAATATTCGCCGCGCCTTGCAGGAATGCGATGTCGCGCTCGGCGAATTCGCCTTCCGAGCGGCTGTCCACTTCCAGCACGCCGAAGGGCGAACCGTCGCCTTGCAGAATGACGTTCATGGCGCGGCGGATGCCGTGCTCCATCAGCAATTCCGGCGTGCGAAACCGCTCCTCGTTTTCGAGGTGATTGGAAATAACCGGCTTGCCGGTGTGCAGCGCATAGCCGGCGGGCGAGGCCATGTCGGCGCCGACACTGGACTTGCCGACCACGCCTTCGTCCCAACCGACGCCGGCCCGCACCAGCAGACGGTTGTCGAGCGGCTGATACTCCAGAACCTTGCAGAATTCGGCGCCGAGTCCCTCGGCGGTCAACCGCGCGGTGTGATCGAGCAATTCGATGAAGGTCGCGCCTTGCAAGGCAAGCACGCCGAGTTCGGCCAGTATCTCCTGCTGGCGAATGCGCTGATGCAGCGATTGCGCAGTGAGTTCGGGCGACAGGGACTCGTCGGGTTTTTTCTCCACCACCGGCTCGGTTCGTTCGGTTTCCATGGGTAAGGTCGGTAGCACACATTGGGCCGCGCCGCGGAAAATGCCTTGGTACCGCCACGATTGACCGGCCCGGCGCCGCCGCGCGAGTTCCCGGCTCGCCCGCCGGCGCCTTGATCGCTGAATTTGCTTGATCTAACGCAAGGCGCCCCCCGGCGAAGGGTGTGCAATAGCGCTCGTCTTCTCTTGACGATGGAGCGCGCCATGCCTGAGAACGTGCCGAAAAGCGACAGCCGGGAGCATTATCCGGTCCTCGAATTGGTGCTCAATTCGATCGCCGATTGGGTGAACAATCATCGCGCCTCTTCCGGCTCCGATGGCGGACTGAGCCGCTGCGACCGCGAGGAGATCATGCAGATTGCCAGCGACCTCGGCGTATCGGCGGATGAGTTGCGCGAACTGTCGAGCAAGGGGCCCGGCTCGGCCGATCTGGCGAAGAAGATGCTGGTGGCTTTGGGCGTCGATCCGCAGGCGCTGATCGTCAAGGACCCGCTGGTGATGCGCGACATTCAGCGGCTGTGCACCACCTGCCGCGACAAGGCCCGCTGCATGCACGAACTGGCCGACGGCACCGCCGCGGCGCACTTCCACGAATTCTGCCCGAACGCCTTCACGCTCGACGCGCTGTTGGCCGGCAACGCCGAGGCGGCGAAGAAAGACCAGACGGCCACGCATTGATCCGGCGCAGGCGGCCGCAAGCAGGCATTCAACGGCAAGCAATACAACGACTTCGTCATTGTGAAAATGCGGCGCCGGCTTCCGGCGCCCCATCGGCCGCTATGCGGCTTTTTTTAATCCGCGCCGATTCGCGCGCATAGCCCAATACCGGAACTTGTCCCTCCCGCGCGGGTTCACCTTGCGGGGGCTAATTCCTTTTTTCGCGCAATTCAGCCACGGCTCCGCGGTGAGAGTTCAGTCATGGAACGATTTCTACGCATTCTGCCGCCGCGGCCGGGCTCCTATTTGCTCCGCTATTCCCTGACGGCAATCATCGTCGTGTGTTGCGCGGCGATCGTCATGCTGTTGCATCGCGACGCGCATACCTATGGTTTCTTCATCTTTTATGTCGCCATCTTCATGACATCGATTTTGTTCGATCACATGAGTGGCTTCGTCGCCACGGCGTTGAGCGCTGCTTTCATGTATGTCTGGCTGAAGACGCCCGGCGGCAGTTGGTGGCCGCACGAGGCCGCGCCGCTGCTCGGCATGTTCGTGGCAATTTCGGTCGGCGTCGCTTTCGTTAGCGAGGGCTTGCGAAAAGCCTGGAACACGCCGTCGAAGCCGAAATGGCCAAAGACCTTCTGTTGCAGGAATTGCGCCACCGCACCCAGAACGACCTGGCGATGGTCATCTCGGTACTGGCCCTGCAGGCGCGCGGCAATGTCAGCGAAGAAACCCGCACGGCTTTGCAAAACGCCATATCGCGCATCCGCGCAATTTCCGGCGCGCACGATCAGTTCGGCCCGCTCGATGAACACGGCAAGATCGACATCAAGGATTATCTCACCAGCCTGTGTGCGCACTTCAGCGAAAGTCTGCGCGACATCCGGCCCGTGACGATCGAGGTCGCCGTCGACAGCGCCTCGTTGCGCGCGAACGACGCGCAGGCCATCGGCCTGATCGTCAACGAACTGGTGACGAACGCGGTGAAACACGCTTTCCCGGAAGAGCGCACCGGCACCGTGCGCGTGACTTTCCGCGACGGCTCGCCGCGCGTTTTGGTCGTCGAGGACAATGGCGTCGGCTGCGCGACGATCGAGAAAGGCGGCATCGGCTCGCGGCTCACCGGCCTGCTGGTCAAGCAGCTCGACGGTTCGATCGTCTGGGAATCGGCCGAGCCCGGATGCCGCGTGCGCGTGACGTTTGCCGAAGCCTCGCAGTAGTCATTGCCGGGCTTGACCCGGCAATCCATGATGAAGACCCGCATTGCAAAGCCTTACGCAAGGCCTACCTGAGGGCGGCGCATCATGGATGCCCGGGCATGACGAAGTGGCTGTAACCTCATCTGAAATGCTACGTCCTACCGCAGCAATCTGAAGAGCTGATAGATCGAAAGCGCCACGATCAAGAGGCCGACACCGCGCATCAGAAGTCGCGGCGAAACCCGCTTCACCGCCCAGCCGCCGAACGGCGCTGCGAGAACTCCACCCAGCACCAGCGGCAAGAGGTGAGACAGCGGTGACAGACCGAGTTCGATAATGAATGTCGTGGCTGCCGCGATGGTAACGAAGAACTCGGCGGTGTTGACAGAACCGACCGTTTGCCGCGGCGCGTGCCCGGCGCCGAGCAACGTCGATGTCGTCATGGGTCCCCAGCCCCCGCCGCCGCTGGCATCGAGAAAGCCCGCGACGAACCCGAGCGGTGGCGTCCATCCGGCGGCTTTCTCCCGTGCCGGTGCTATCCGCGTGGATTTATAAAGTATGTAGAGGCCCATGATCAGCAGATAGATATAGACGTAGCGGCGCGCCGCCGTCACATCGACATTCGACAGGATCCACGCGCCGAGGATCGCCCCAAGGACGCCGGCGATGCCGAGCCGGGCCACCAACCGCCAGTCGACATTGCGATGATAAATGTGGGACGCCGCCGAAGCGCCCGTGGTGAAAACTTCCGCGGTATGAACCACTGCGCTGGCAAGCGCCGGAGGAAAGCCCATGGTCAGCATCGCCGTCGTCGACAGGACTCCGAACGCCATGCCAAGGGCGCCGTCGACGAGCTGCGCGAAGAAGCCGATCGCCAGCAAGAGGAAAAATTCTGACACCGTTACTCCGCGAGATACTGCGACACGATTGTCGTTTCTGCGAGGATGCGCAAATCGAGCCGCAGTATCTTACGCTGCCGGCCATGCGACAAGCCCGCGGTGACGGATTGGTGACGTGGTGCACCATGTCATTGGAACGAGAATAAAAGTCTCTGCGGCGCATACCCTGTCGTCCCCGCGAAGGCGGGGACCCAGTAAGCGCAGGCGTCGGTTATGAGCCGCCGCTTCTGCGATTACTGGATGCCCGCCTTCGCGGGCATGACAGGCTGTAGCCCGCATGAAGTGAAACGAAATGCAAAGCGGTGTTCGCTACGGCCCGCGCCCCGGATTTCGCTTCGCTCATCCGGGCTAGCTTGATTCCAGATTGCAAAAAATGCGACCTGTCTAGTTCTCGATCGTTGAACGTTCGACCGGGGCACTACTGTCGGTCAGTCTCACTAATTTTTTAATCAACCGCTCGTGCCATGTTGAAACACCTGGGGCCAAGACTATTGCCTTAATTAGATTGGCCAAATCCGCTCTTATATAAAGTCCATCGTTGCCCGTATTATTCATGCCAACGCCTTGCCACTCGTCAGGACCGAGGGGATCACCATCCATGCTCACGCACATTGGACCGCGGAAATTCATTGTTACTATTCTTAGTTCCTTCTCGGCGCTGAACTCCAATTGCTTTAGGAAAGCCCGCTCTTGCGCTTGATTCGCTTCATAGTGCGTCATGGAGTGAGAGTCCAAATCGACGTACTGCACTTTTCCGATGTGTGTAAGTCTTGGATCACAGCGCACAAACTGAGCAAGAGCTCGAACGGTCGATTTTATTGCCACTCCTTCAGAATTTAACGCGTATTCAGACCACATTTTCTCCGACTCATTGTCATCAAGAAACCAGCAATTGACAACCGTGAGTTCTCGACCATCGGCAACATTTCTTACATTTGCTTGGTCTAATTGGTCATGCGAGGGGGGAAAATGCGCTTTAAAAGCATGATGTTTTTCGGACATTTCGGCGTCCGTCTTTTTTGGCATGTGACCTTCATATTGGTCAACGAGCGTATTCAGTTTCGAAAACCAAAGGGCTCCGTATGCGAGCAAAGAGACATACTTTTGAAATGTGAGGTATCGCCAAACGGTCCGATCTAGATCGGACTCGGCCAAGTTTTTGTATTTCTCAATCACCATCAGTGGAAGGCTGTTTGTTAGAAAGCTGTTTGTTGGCGTTGATCGCGGACAGTGATCACTCCCCCAACTTCCTCAACACCAGATCCAACTGATCGAGATTGCTGTATTTGATCACCACGGCGCCGCCCTCGCCTTTGTGGTCGATGCTGACGGCCAGGCCCAGCGTATCGGACAGCCGCTTTTCCACCGCGCGGGTGTCGGCATCCTTGATCGCGCCGACCTTGGCGCGAATCTTCTTCTGCATCTTGTCGAAGGTCGAGTCGCCCGGCTTGGCGTTGTCCTCGCGCACCCACTCCTCGAGCTGCCGCACGCTGTAGCCTTCGTCGATCGCCATCTCGGCCAGGATCTGCGCATTGACATGGCCGACCAGCAGCCGCGCATGACCGGCCGACAACTTGCCATCGCGCACCATTTTCTTCACCGGCTCGGGCAGCTTCAGCAGCCGCACCATATTGGCGACGTAAGGCCGGCTCTTGCCGACGATCTGCGCCACCTGCTCCTGCGTGTGATTGCATTGCTCCATCAGCGCGGTGTAGCCGGCCGCTTCCTCGATCGGATTGAGATCGGCGCGCTGCACGTTCTCGATGATGGCGAACTCGAGCGACTGGATGTCGGTGGCGTCGACGATGGCGATCGGCACTTCATGCAGGCCGGCGCGCTGCGCGGCGCGCCAGCGCCGTTCGCCGGCGATGATCTCGAACATCTTGTCGTCCGGCAACTGGCGCACGACGATCGGCTGGATGATGCCGCGTTCCTTGATCGACTCGGTCAGTTCGTTGAGTTCGGCTTCGGTGAAGCTGCGGCGCGGGTTGCGCGGGTTGGCGACCAGATTTTCGATCGGCGCCTTGCGCGGCCTGCGCGCATTATCGGCGGTCGGCGCCTCCTCGGCGACCTCACCCATCAACGAGGCCAGGCCCCGTCCCAATCGCGAATGATCCGCCATCGCAGATGCTCCTGAAACTCTGTTCACGCGTAGCCTCTTAGAAATTATGTCGTTGCGTTTCTTGCTTATCCCTCCCCTGCAAGGGGAGGGTGGCGAGCGTTAGCGAGCCGGGTGGGGTTTGCTTTCAATCGATGGACGCCCCCACCCCGATCCTCGCTGCGCGCGGATCGACCCTCCCCCTTCGGGGGAGGGATTAAGAGCGCCTACCCCGCCTTCAATTCCTTCTCGCGCTGGATGATCTCGGTGGCGAGTCGCAGATAGGCTTCGCTGCCGACGCATTTCAAATCGTAAACCAGTACCGGCTTGCCGTAGGACGGCGCCTCGGAGATGCGGACATTGCGCGGGATCACCGTGTCGTAAACCTTGCGGCCCATGAACTGGCGCACGTCGGCGACCACCTGATTGGAGAGGTTGTTGCGCGAGTCGTACATGGTCAGCACGATGCCGTGGATCGACAAAGTCGGGTTGAGCGTCTTCTTCACTTCCTCGACGGTCTTGAGCAATTGCGATAGGCCTTCAAGCGCGAAGAACTCGCACTGTAACGGCACCAGGATCGAATCGGCGGCCGCCATCGCATTGACGGTGATGAGGTTGAGCGACGGCGGGCAGTCGACCAGCACATACGTAAAATCGAACGCCGGCGTGCCCTTGTTGATGTCGCCGAGCGCGGTGCGCAGGCGATAGGCGCGATCCTTCTGCTGGCCGATTTCGAGCTCCAGACCGGACAGGTCCATCGTCGACGGCGCGATGTGAAGCTGCGGCACCGCGGTCGGGATCACCGCGTCGCGCATCGGCGCCTGGCCGATCATCACATCGTAAGTCGACGTCCGGCGCGCCTTGCGCTCGATGCCCAGCCCGGTCGAGGCGTTGCCCTGCGGGTCGAGGTCGACGATCAGCACATGCTCGCCGATGGCGGCCAGCGCGGTGCCGAGATTGATCGCGGTGGTGGTCTTGCCGACGCCGCCCTTCTGGTTGGCGATCGCCAGCACGCGCGGACGGCCGGCGTCGGTGCGGACGGGCGGCCTGCCGAAAGCGATGACCTGCGGCTCGGCCGACTCAGGGGTGGTCGGGGGGGTGGTCGGAGGCGTGTCGGTCATTGGCTTAGTCCATTTTTATGTTGCGATAACAAAGGCTTAAGTGCCTTGACCACCACGATGCAGCCGTCCGGGCTGGTTTTGCTCGCCACGCTCGTGGCCTCGATATTCCAATATTTAGCGACTTCGGTCAATTCAGCCGCTACATCTAGTCCTTTCGGGAATAGGCCAATGGCCCCCCGCTCGATCAGAGGAAACGCCTGATCGCACAGCACTTTCAATGGGGCCAGCGCGCGTGCGGAGACAACGTCCACGCTGTTCACAGGGCTTTGGGTATATTTTTCCACCCGCTCCATATGGACCTGCCCCGGCGCGCCGGTGACGCGCGTGGCTTCGCGCAGGAAAGCGGCCTTTTTGCCATTGCTTTCCACCATATGGACGATCGCGCCGGGCTTTTC
This sequence comes from Pseudolabrys sp., assembly GCA_030651965.1. Lineage (GTDB taxonomy): Bacteria > Pseudomonadota > Alphaproteobacteria > Rhizobiales > Xanthobacteraceae > Pseudolabrys. The sequence goes on from JAUSBQ010000297.1 coordinate 16,793, forward strand.
CGCCAGCGCGCAGGCCACCGGAATCGCCGGAAATCCGCCGCCGGAGCCGAAGTCAACCCAGACCCTGGCGTCCGGGACGAGATCGAGAAGCTGGAGCGAGTCGGCGACGTGCCGGGTCCAGATGGTCGGGATGGTCGATGGCGAAATCAGGTTCGTCTTCCGCTGCCACTGCATCAGGACGTCTACATATGTCTCGAGACGTCTTTGTGTTTCACGTGAAACAGGCGTGAGCTTGAGCGCCCGCGCCTTGTCGGCACTCAGATCGAGCTTGCTCACGCGCTTTGGGCCGCCGGCGCTTTGCCGCGGCCGCGTTTGACATGAGCGACCAGCAACGTCAGCGCTGCCGGCGTGACGCCGTCGATCTTGCTGGCATGACCGATCGTGCGCGGACGATGCGCGATCAGCTTCTGCTTGGCCTCGTTCGACAGGCCCGGCATCGTTGCGTAATCGAGATCGTCCGGCAGCGTGAAGCTTTCGTCGCGCCGATAGGTGGCGATATCGGACGCCTGGCGCGACAGATAGACGTGATACTTGGCGTCGGTCTCGTGCTGCTCGGCGATCTTCGGCGCCATCTCGGCCAGGCGCGGCCAGAACTTCGCCAGATCGGCGATGCCGATATGCGGATACGACAACAGCTCGAACGCTGTGCGCCGCTGGCCGTCTTTGTTGAGCGCCAGGCCGTGTACCTCGGCCTCCTTCGGCGTCAGCGACACCTGGTCGGCATAGTCGCGCGCATCTTTCAGCGCAGTCGATTTAAGACCGTAAAGACGGGCTCTTTCGCTACCGACACAGCCGATGGCGATGCCTCTGGCGGTGAGACGCTGATCGGCGTTGTCGGCGCGCAGATGCAGGCGATATTCGGCGCGCGAGGTGAACATGCGATAGGGCTCGCGGACACCGCGCGTGACCAGGTCGTCGATCATCACGCCGAGATAGGATTCGGCGCGGTCGAACACGATTGAACCGCTGCCTGAGGCCAAAGCCGCGGCATTCAGGCCGGCTAAGAGCCCTTGCGCGGCGGCTTCTTCATACCCTGTCGTGCCGTTGATCTGGCCGGCAAGGAAAAGACCGGGCAGGCGCTTGGTCTGCAGCGTTGGCTCAAGCTCGCGCGGATCGACATAGTCGTATTCGATGGCATAGCCGGGGCGGACGAAGCGGGCCTTTTCCAGGC
>JAUSBQ010000302.1 GCA_030651965.1 Pseudolabrys sp.
GCGGCCGCTTGCTGGTGCGCCCGAGCGGCACCGAGCCGTTGATCCGCGTCATGGGCGAGGGTGACGACAAGGCGCTGGTCGAAGCCGCGGTTAATGATGTTATCGACGCGCTGACGAAAGTGGCGGCGTAGGTTTGTTTTATTTCTCGTTCTCGCTGTAGAGACCAATTTTGCGATAGACCATATTCGCAAGATTTGTGGTCTTGGCCTCGAGTGATTCCCGGTATTCGTCGATCTGCGGGCCGATGAAGGCGCGCTTAGCGTCGATGTCAATATATTCGCCATTGAATTTGAAAGCACCGACGCCAATCAGCGACGGGCTGCCCGACTCGTTAGTCCACTTCTCACGCCAGTATTTAATGTCCTTCTCCGCCGCGACTTTCGATTCTGACAATAATTTACGTAAACGGCGTGAATTTCGCATAGGTCTGAGAAGTACTGCCGGACACAAGCTTTGAGATCGACCTTGCCGCCCGCCATCTCGATTTCTTTCCGAATCTTTGGCTTGAATTTATTGTCGTCTATCACCCTGTTGGCCTCAAAGAAGGACTCCGCCCGATAGGTATTCTCTGTCCGTTCCTTATCCCAGCCTCCGCCATAAGACGCGGAGTGTACCGGAAAAGCGCGGTGCTGTGCGTGATTCCTGATCGCCTCCATAACGCGGTAATAGAAGGAATGATCGTATCGCTCAGATAGGAGGGCTTTTATTGCCGCTGCATCAATTTTGTCGCAAGTAATTTCGCGTGCGTGGGTCGCGATCGTATCGAGATAGAGACGGACCACCGACATGAACGATGCGACCTGTCGGCCGAACAAGGCTCCGCTGGCATAGATTTCAGGCACCTGGACGCTGCTGTAGAGTAAGTCGTTGATTGTAATGTCAAAGATTACTTTCTCCACTTCCCTGTAGCTTTCACTCACAGCGAAGAATTTTTCTTCGAGCGACGCGAGTTCGGTTAGGCAGTTGCGGGATGTCAATAGGCTTTCGTATTGCGACTTCGTGATCGGCAATTCTTCCGGTGCGTTCAGGGCTAGCCGGCAAATCAAGTAGCGCGATTTTTCCATGGCAAGTTATTCCAGCGGAAAATGTGGTCGGCGCAAACTTTCATCCGCACGTCGTGAATGCGTTTCGCTAGATCGGTCAGTTCTGTTCGGACCCTGCTGCAGCACGTGTGGTGCTCCTGCATACGGGCCGCGCTGTGTCACCCTCAACACCGACACGCGCCCCACACACTGACGCCGAACACCAGCGCGAAGACGCCGAAGCCGAGCGAGCCTTTAACAAGCCAGCCGGCATGTTTGAAATTGACGCTGAGCGTTCCGGCAATGCCGAGCGAAGCAGCCGCGACCCCGAATGCGCTGATCGCCGACCAGCCGGTGTGATAGGCCGGGCGTATCGGCAGATCGTAGATCATCAAGGCGACGAACAGCGCCAGGATCGCGATGCCGACCCAGAACACGATCCACTCCATACGCAATCGTTGTTCTGCCTCAGCCTCCTTCAGATCGAAGGGCTTGCCGAGTTTCGGCTGAAATCGCGCCATTGCCATTTCCACAATCAGCAGGTGTGTTCATTTCCGCACGCGGCTCGCCGATGGTCAACACCAAAAATTTTGTAAAAATATCAAGGGCTTATAATAAGGAACGAAAGCTTGACTTTGCTCATTCTATACATACTCTATACACATATAGAACGCATGTAATTCCGGGAGCAGGATATGGTTGCAGCCACTTTGTCGAAGGGTGCGAGAGCGGACGAAACAGCGGCAAAGTCCAAATCCGCTGTTTCCACCAAGGCAGACGTCGCGCGTCTCAATCTGCTGCTGCCGGCCAAGTCAATCGAGCGGCTCGACCGTCTCAAGGAGAAGACCGAGGCCGCGTCCTATACCGAGGTCATTCGCAATGCGGTCCGACTCTATGAAGCCATTGTCCTCGAATATGAAAAGGGCAACAAGGTGCAGATTCTCGACGCCGAGGGCAGGCCGACTTCGTTGTCGATCTTCTAGCGTGCGTTGCCGCAGGGCGGATTAGCGCAGTGTATTCCGCGACTTCGATGTATCCAGACCGGTTACGCTTCCGCCTTCGCTCTACGAGCTCCGGCGGACAAGTCGGCTAGCCGACCCTGCGGGCTGCGCGAGGAACCAATTTGGCAACCGTCCGTTTCACAATGGAGGATGCACCCTTTGCAAGCTTCCGCATAACAAGAGCCTGAAAAGAAACGAGCCATGCCAAAATTCGTAACGGTAGGATATGGCGACCAGGAGGGTTACGACCGTACCGCCGTGGCTGTTCGGGACGCAGCCCACCAGCACGACGCACAGTTGCAGAAAGACGGAGTAGAGATGGGGATCGCGGGCACCCCCGTACAAGTACGCAATCCAAATGCTGCTCAGGTTGAAACGACGAATGGTCCGTTCATGACGTCCTCGTTGCCCGTCGCCGGCTTTGCCATCATCGAAGCCGCCAATTTGGCCGAAGCTATAGACATGGTGTCACGGACTCCTTGCGCTGTTGCGCACGGTGTCGTTGAGGTGTGGCCGCTAAAGCAAGCTTAGTAATCCGCCTTCGCTTGTCGAACCGAGACCGAACCTCAATCAGCCGGCCGGTGACTTGCCGGTGTTAACCGCCAATTGCGAGGCGAACGCGCGCCGACGGCTACAATATCGGCGGCGAGCAATCCGGCCACATCATTCTGTCGGACTACACCAACACCGGCGACGGCCTTGTCGCCGCGCTCCAGGTGCTGACGGTGGTCAAGCATCACAACAAGCCGGTGTCCTGCCCATGCTCGTAGCAGCCGCCGCTAGAAAAGAACGCTGCCGATTATGGCGGGCTCTAATTGGTTTTTAAAGTCATTCGGCAGCTCGTACAGGTGCCTGGTTGTCCGGCCGACTGACTGGCGACTTGATGGAGTCCAAATTCTGCGGATTAAAGGCAGACGAATTGAATCGTCCGTGCCGCGCTCCACACTATAGGTTAGGCACATTGATCGAAATCAATGTGGGCTGTTCCAATGCCGACTTTAGTATTCAAAGCTGCGTTTGAGCGTCAGCTTCACGACCTCTGGCCTTCACTCTAATGCAGACAGAATCGATCTGGAAAATGTGCATTTCATAGGAGCAATACGATGGGGTTGATCCTTTTATTGCTTGTTCTCGTTCTCCTTTTCGGTGGGGGTGGTTTCTATGCCGGCCCGCCCTTCCATTACTATGGGGGTGGCCTCAGCCTGATACTGGTAGTCGTCATTTTGGTCGTACTTCTCAGGCGCTGATTGACTGCCGGAAGCGCTATCAATTTACAGGCTAAAACAGGCCGGCACATTCCCCGTGCCGACCAGCTTAATGCTATTCTCATCATGGCCGAGCCAAGATCGCAACCATAGCCCGGCTCGGCATCTTCGCCGTGTGAACCACGACAGCGGACATTGATCGGTGCCCCTCGCACGCCCCCTTGAAGACAAAGCCTTCTTACTGCTGATCGTTGCGGTATCGTTGAGCTTTGCATGGATCCTTTTGCCGTTCTTCGGAGCGATCCTCTGGGGAATCGTCATCGCAACACTGTTTGTTCCCCTGCACCGGCGGCTGTTGGCGTGGACCGGGCAGCGGCAGAACCTCGCTGCCTTTCTTACGGTCATGATCATCATCGCGATCGTCATTCTGCCCATGACGCTGATCGCCGCGTCATTAACGCGGGAAGCGCTAAGTGTTTACGAAAAAGTTCAGTCGGGAGAGATGGATCCGGTCCGGTTTTTCAAGCAGGTCCACGATGCCTCGCCTTTGTGGGTGAGCACACTGCTGGATCGCCTCGGCCTTGAGAGCCTGGACGCGGCGCAGGTAAAGCTCTCCGCCGGCCTTCTGGCGGGTAGCCAGTACATCGCCACACAGGCATTGAGTATCGGTCAGAGCACATTCGACTTCCTAGCGAACCTGTTCGTCATGCTGTACCTGTTGTTCTTCCTGCTCCGCGACGAGGAGGCGCTATCCAGGCGCATTAGAGATGCCATCCCGTTGCAGGCCGAACACCGACAGGCATTCCTCCTCAAATTTTCCATCGTCATCCGCGCCACGGTCAAAGGCGACATGCTCGTGGCCCTTTTGCAAGGAACGCTCGGTGGCCTGATATTCTGGTTCCTTGGGATCAGCGCGCCGCTGCTATGGGCGGTTGTGATGGCGTTCGTTTCGTTGCTGCCCGCGATTGGCGCAGGCCTGATCTGGATCCCGGTCGCCGTCTATCTTCTGGCGACGGGTGCGATCTGGCAGGGCGTGGTTTTGATCGTATTCGGCGCGCTAATCATCGGCCTCGTGGACAATATCTTGCGCCCCATCCTGGTGGGCAATGACACGAAGATGCCGGATTACGTCGTACTTGTCTCCACGGTGGGCGGACTGGCTACTTTTGGTCTCAACGGACTTGTCATCGGTCCGGTGCTCGCGGCCATGTTCATCGCGGCTTGGGACATATTCTCGGCATCAAGGGAAACCGCCGAGGACGACGGCACAATTCGCTAAGGCTGGCCGCTCGGTCTAAGACCGGCGCCCGAGCGCCCAGCCGATGAGCGCGGCCACGGCAATGGTGCCGAGTATCTGTTGGCGCGAGCCGTTGCCGACGATTTCGGCAATTCCCTTTACCGCTTCGTCGGCGGTTCGCGCCAAGCCGGCGGCCGATGCCGGACCAGCCGCCGCCCGCAATGCATCTTCTGCGTAGACACGCGGCTTGCGCGGCGCACGCCGGAAGGCGACGGCAAACAAGACGATGGCCAGCAATGCCGACGCTCCGCCCAGAATGCCGAGCGCCGCGAAGGTGCCGAGCAATTCATCAAGCCAGAGAAAGAGTGCGGCGAAGCCGAAGGCGAACGCGAGAATTGCTGCGAACGCGCCGAAGACGATGAGCGCGAGCGTGACCGCAGCTTCCCGCGCCATCCGTCTCAGATCGATGCCGACGAACCGTAGCAGCGTTGCGACCATTAACTGCGGCCCTTCATCAAGCCGATAAGAATGCCGATTCCGAAAGCGCCGATGACGACGCCCAATGGATTGCGCCGTGCAACGGCCTCGGCTTCGGACAGCAGCGTCTTTGCCTGGTCCCTCGCGGCCGATGTGGCGTCCTCGCCGATGCTACTCGCCGCATCGCCGACTTCCGTCGCCATCGACTTGGCGATGTCGGCGACGGTATCCCTCAATCTAGCGACGTCGGCACTCAGCCGGCGTAAGTCCGCGGAAACATCGTCGCGCCCGGAAGCGGCCACTTCTGCGATATTCTCGCTCACCCGTTGTACATCGTCGACGACGCGGCCAAAGGAGGCCGCCGCGTGCCGCTTGTTCGCACTCTTATCGTTTGATGCTGTCATCACCGTGTTTCCCTCGAGCCAAAAAGCCAGGATAGCTGGACAATAATCGTGATTTTCCGTCAAAGAACCTTGACTTGAATCAACGATTAGCGTGCGGGCACGGCCAGCGCCGAGAAGAAACTCGGGTAGGGCGGCCGTCTGCTGGTGCGCCCCAGCGGCGCCGAGCCGGTCATCCGCGTCATGGGCGAGGGTGACGACAAGGCGCTGGTCGAAGCGGCGGTCGATGATGTGATCGAGGCGCTGGCGAAGGTTGCGGCTTAGTGCGCGTACTTCAAAATTGCGTTTGATTGCTGTCATTTGGCATCGCACAAACATCCAGCCGTCTTATGCGTGCGCCGCCGCCGCCGCGCCGGCC
>JAUSBQ010000102.1 GCA_030651965.1 Pseudolabrys sp.
CATCGCAGCAAGCACTGACACGAACTTCGGAAACAAAGGGGCACTAGCAAGTATATGATTCCAGTGCCGCTTACCGATTTGAAGTTCCTGAACAAACTTGCGGCAGGTGGTGCAGGAACTTCAAATCGGCGGCACTGGGGCAAACTTTATGAGTCGACTTTTTACCATCGTGGCGATCGCGGCCTTCATACCCTGGGCCGCGGCGGCGGAACCATGCCCCGGCAACCCGGATGCGCTCGGCACCGCGCGGGTGCTGGCGGTCGACGCCAGGACCACACCCCGGGTCGGCCTCAAGCATTTCCCCGGCACCCTGCCGCTACGCGACAAGGAACTGGTGCTGACCTTCGACGACGGCCCCTGGCCGACGACGACGCCGCGCGTCCTCAACGCCCTGAAAGCCGAATGCGTCCGCGCCACCTTCTTCCTGCTCGGCCGTAATACCGATGCGCATCCGCGGATCGTGCAAAGGGCTTTGGCCGAGGGCCACTCAATCGGCCACCACACCTATTCGCACCCGCTGCTCAATCAGATGCCGCTCGACAAAGCGGAGGCCGAGATCAACCGGGGCATCGCCCGCGACGAACTGGCCGCCTATGGCGCGGCGAAGACCGTGCCGACCACGCCGTTCTTCCGCTTTCCCGGTTTTGCCTCAAGCCAGCCGCTGCTCGACCGCCTCAGCGACCGGGGCATCGTCGTGTTCGGCGCCGATGTCTGGGCCAGCGACTGGCTGCCGATGGCACCGGAGGCCGAATTACAGCTCCTGCTCCGCCGCATCGCCCAGGCTGGGCGCGGCATAGTCCTGTTGCATGACACCAAGGCGCAGACCGCCGCCATGCTGCCGGCATTGCTGCGCGAACTGAAGAAGCGCGGCTTCCGCATCGTCCATGTCGTTCCGGCGGGCGGCCTGGTTTCCCACTGAAAAGTTAACCATGTTCCAAACATGGTTAACGCCTGTTTTTATTGCCACGCAAAATCAATGACTTAGATCGTTAACCATAGTCCTGCTTTGGTTAACGCCGGGATAGCCAGTCAGCTTGCGTTCCGCCACCCTACGCGCGGCATCGAAGGGCGTAGTGAGCGGGGCTCGGGGCTATGCGTGTTTGTATCGTTGCGTGCTGCCTGATTGGCGGCATGGTCTCAGGCATGGTCCCGGCCGTGGCGGCGCCCTGCCCCGGCAATCCCAACGCGCTCGGCACCAGCCGCACGTTGACCGTCGATGCCAAATCATTCCCGCGCATCGGCACCATGCAGTACCGCAACACGTTGCCGCTCAACGACCACGAGGTGGTCATCACCTTCGATGACGGCCCGCTGCCGCCCTATACCGACCGCGTGCTCAACGCACTGGCGAAGGAATGCGTCAAGGCCACCTACTTCCTGGTCGGCACGATGGCGCGCGCCAATCCCGACGCGGTGCGCCGGATCTACAATGCCGGCCACACCATCGGCACGCACAGCCTGCGCCATCCGTTCGACCTCGGCGATCTCGGCCTGGCGCGTATTTCCAACGAAGTCGATGGCGGCATCGCCTCGGTGCGGAAAGCCGTGGGTGACCCGCGCGCGGTGGCGCCGTTTTTCCGCATTCCGGGGCTCGCCCGTTCGCGGGAGGCCGAGGGTTACCTCGCCGCACAACGGCTGTCGGTCTGGAGCGCCGACGGAGTGGCCGACGACTGGCATCGCGGCATTACGCCGGCGCAGATCGTGCGCAAGGCGATGAGCCGCATCGAGGCCAAAGGCCATCGCGGCGTGCTGCTGCTACACGACATCAAACCGGCCACCGCCATGGCGGTGCCGATGCTGCTCAAGGAACTCAAGGCCAAGGGCTACAGAATCGTCCATGCGGTGCCCACGGGCGAGCGTCCGCAATCGGTGCCTGAACTTCCAGCCACCGAGGTCGCGGTGAACCCAGGCTGGCCGCGCGTGGTGGCGCAAAAGGCGGAGACAACGGGGTCGATCAAAACCAGGCAGCACGCCCGCGGCAAGACCGCTCGGGACATCAGGCTGGCCGCCGCGCTCGACAAGAGAAAGAGCAAGCCCCAGACCACCGCGTTTCGTTTCGGCGGCCTGTTCTCGGCGCGCTGACCAAACGGACGATTGTCAGCGGCTTTAAGCCGGTGCAGCATTCGCCGCGCGGTACGCCAACGCATTTCCCTTAAACGCAGGTCAGGAGCCAGGATGGACAGACTTCGTATTACCGCCGGATCGTTCGTGTTCGACGCCAAATTTGAAACCGAGCTGGCGCCGAAGACGGTCGCGATCTTCAAGAAGCTCCTGCCCTACCAGGAAAAGGTCATTCACGTGCGCTGGAGCGGCGAAGGCGTCTGGGTGCCGCTCGGCGACCTCGACTTAGGCCTCACTTACGAGAACCACACCAGCTATCCGCATCCCGGCCAGATGATCGTCTATCCGGGCGGCATCAGCGAAACCGAAATTCTGCTGGCCTACGGCGCCGTGCATTTTTCCTCGAAGCTCGGCCAGCTCGCCGGCAACCATTTCATCACGCTGACATCGGGGCTGGACCGGCTGTACGAATTCGGCCGCGCGGTGCTCTACGAAGGCGCCAAGCCGATCCGTATCGAGGCGGTGTGAGGGCGGCGATCGGGCGGTTTGATAAAGGCGTACTGGTGCGGCCGAGAAGACTCGAACTTCCACGGATTGCTCCGCTGCCACCTCAAGGCAGTGCGTCTACCAATTCCGCCACGGCCGCACAGTACGAAGAAGGTGCGCGTCGGTAGTCGCGCCCCTGTAACGGCGGATCGTGTAACAAATAGGGTTAGCAGGGACAAGGGCCAGCGGGCGTTCTCCCGGGCCGGATCGCGCGGAATTTTCCCGCCGGATCAAGCCGTTACGCTACAGGGCCGATTTGGCTCCGCGCCAGGCTTAAATTGGGAGGCGTCGCGGCCGGAAAAGGCGCTCTAGCGCATGTCGAGCGGGCGCGGCAGCAGTTCGCCGACTTCGACCGCGATGCGGTTGCCGTTGACCACGACAGTGCCCTTGGCCACCGGCAGGTTGTTGGCCAGGATGCTGACGGCGTCGTCCTCACCGGCGTCGAGCTCGATGATGGCGCCGCGGCCGAGCCGCAGGACCTGATGGATCGGCATGGAGGTGGTGCCGAGCACCACGGTGATGTCGATTGAAACCTTGTCGAATGTGCCCAAGTCTAGACTTCCTGTAATGCCCTGCGTCATTGGGGGCACCGCCATGGTCATCATGGTATGGTTAACGAGTGATTAATATGCGCGACGCATTGGATTTGGGGATGCCTCAGCCTGCCGGAATGGCGGCGGTCGAATGGCGCGTCAGCGATTCGCCGGTCGCCTATGAGGATGCGGTCGCCTTCATGGACGCGCGCGTCGAAGCAATCGCCCGAGGCGATGCGCCGGAGATGGTCTGGCTGGTCGAGCACCCGCCGCTTTACACCGCCGGCACCAGCGCCAAGACGGCCGACGTGCTCGACGCCCGCTTTCCGGTGTTCGAGAGCGGCCGTGGCGGCCAGATGACCTATCACGGCCCCGGCCAGGGCGTCGGCTACGTGATGATCGACCTGCGCCGGCGCGGGCCCGATCTGCGCCGCTTCGTCGCCACGCTGGAGGAATGGATTATCCGCACGCTCGCCGCCTTCAACGTGCGCGGCGAACGGCGCGAGGACCGCATCGGCGTCTGGGTCAAGCGGCCGGATAAAGGGGAAGGCTACGAGGACAAGATCGCCGCGCTCGGCATCCGGGTGAAGAAATGGGTGACGCTGCACGGCATCTCTATCAATGTGGAGCCCGACCTCTCCCACTTCGACGGCATCGTGCCTTGCGGCGTCAGCGTGCAGCGCTACGGCGTCACCAGCCTGGTCGATCTCGGTATCCCGGCGGCGATGACGGATGTGGACGTGGCACTGCGCGGCGCGTTCCAGGAGTTGTTCGGGGCGACC
>JAUSBQ010000317.1 GCA_030651965.1 Pseudolabrys sp.
ATAGTTTTTTAGATTGTATACTATCTGAGCGGGTGGCAACTTACGGCTCATGGCGACTTCAAAAACCTCCAAAAAGACGGCCTTACGGAAAGAAACGGCCAAGGCGCCGGGCGTCGTGGTCCCAGCATCCGATCCCGCGCGCGAGCCTTCCGTGGTCAGTTTGATTACCCGCAAGCTCGAGGAAGACATTGTGCTGGGCCGCCGCCACCCCCGCGAGCGGCTGGTCGAGCAGGACCTGTGCGTCAATTTCAACACCCACCGCGGCGACGTCCGGCTGGCATTGTTCGAGCTGGAAAAGAAGGGGATCGTCCAGCGCATTCCCAACCGCGGCGCCATCGTGCGCGACCTCACGCCCCGCGAAGTGACGGAGATTTACGGGGTGCGGGAAGAGCTCGAGGTGATGGCGGTGCGCATTCTGCCGTTCCCGGTGCCGGCGGCGGACATCGCGCGGCTTGAAGCCTTGCAGCACGAGCACAGCAAGGCGGTCGACGCCGGCGACCTGCTCGGGGTTTACTACAGCAATGTCCATTTCCACCGCGCGCTGTTCGGCCTGTGCGGCAATGGCTGTCTGATCGAGACGATCGAGTATCTAGCGCAGAAGGTTTCCGGCATCCGGTCATATGCCCACGCCAACCCGGCGGCGTTGAACGCCACGCGCAGCGACCATGTCGAGATGATCGAGGCGCTGCGGCATTCCCACCGCGACGATCTGATCACGCTGACGCGGCGTCACCTCAAGCCGGCGGCGCAGGCCTATATCAGCGCCTACCGGCTGCGCTTCGGCGACAGCGGCGACTCTGCTTGAAGCAACACGGCGCTCAGCGCGCTGTGTTCAATAGACTCCTGAGCCGTTGCGGCGTCACCGGCAGATCGGCAATCGCGCCGGGCCTTTGCAGCGCATCGTCGATGGCTGATGCGATCGCCGCGCCGACCGGGTTGGCTCCGCCTTCGCCGGCGCCTTTGAGGCCCATCGGGTTGAGCGGGCTCGGCGCATCCTCGGTGATGAGAATGGCCAGCGGCGGCGTCTCGCGCGCGGTCGGCATCAGATAGTCGGCGAAAGTAACCGACAGCGGCTCGCCATTGTCGTCATAGACGAACTCCTCGAGCAGCGCGCCGCCGAGGCCTTGCGCCAGTCCGCCGGCGATCTGCCCCTCGACGAGGCGCGGATTGACCGCCTTGCCGACGTCGTAACCGATGACGTATCGCTCGACGTGTACCGCGTTGGTCTCGGTATCGACCTTCACCACGGCGATATGCACGCCGTAAGGATAGACCATGTGCGCGGACAGGAACGTATCCTCCGCGGTGAGCTCGCCGGGCCGCGCCTGCGCCAGCGCGGCGAGCGGCATCGACGGACCGATGCCGCCGCGGCGCACGATCTCGCCATCGACCATGTCGAGCGCGCTCGCTTCGGTCTGCATCAGCTCGGCGGCGAGGCGTAACGTCTTGTCGCGCAATTTCACCGCGGCAAGGCGCGTGGCTTCGCCGCACATCACCGTGACGCGCGAGGCAAAGGCGCCGGCGCCGGTATCGATGCGGTCGGTCTGGCCGTGGACGACATTGATGTCGCTGTAATCGACGCCGAGCGCGTCGGCGGCGATCTGCGCCATCGCGGTTTCGACGCCCTGACCGATGGAGGCGACGCCGGTGACGACCTCGACCTTGCCGTCGGGCTTGACGTCGATGCGCACGGTATCGGACGGCCCCAGCCCGCTTTTTTCCACGAACATGGCAACGCCGGCGCCGACTTTCTCGCCGGCGGCGCGGCGCTTTTTCAGGTCGGCCTGCAAATCCGGCCAGCCGGCCAGAGCGAGAGTCTTATCGAGCAGCAGCGCGTAGTCGCCCGAATCGTAGACAATATGCGTGCCGAGCGTATCGAGATGCAGATCGTAGGGCATCGCGCTCTTGGCGATCAGATTGCGGCGACGGATTTCGACGCCATCGACGCCGACTTTCGCCGCGATCGCGTCCATCAGCCGCTCGCGCACGAAGCTCGACTCGTAGCGCCCCGGTGCGCGATAGGTGCCGCACGGCGTCTTATTGGTCAGCCGGATGTGGCCGGCGACGCGATAGGCCGGTACGCGATAGGGGCCGGGCAGCATGGCGGCCGCGAGATCGGGCACGGTCGCGGCATGCGTGCGCATGTAGGCGCCGTTGTCGTGGAAGAATTTGTTGTCGATGGCGAGGATATGGCCGTCGGCGTCGATGGCGGTGCGGATATTGTGCTGCTGCTGGCGCGAATGGTTGGCGGCGATCAAATGCTCGCGCCGGTCCTCGATCCATTTGATCGGCTTTTTGAATACCAGCGCAGCGGCGCAGACCAGCACATCCTCCGGATAGATCTCGCCGCGAATGCCGAAGCCGCCGCCGACATGGCCTTCCAGCAGATGCATGTTGGCGCGCGTGCGCCCGATCATCTGCGCAATGTGGTCGCGATTCCACCACGGCACTTTGGCGGCGCCGTGCATTTCCAGAATGTCGCGCGCTTCGTCATAGCGGGCGATGGCGCCGCGCGTTTCCATCGGCACGCCGGAATGGCGGCCGGTCGACAATGTGAGCGAGACGATGGCATGCGCAGCTTTGAAGGCTGCCTCGACATCGCCATAGCCTTTGCGGATCACGCTCGGTTCGGTGGCGCGCTCGGCATCGAACGGCCCGGTCGCGCCGGAAGCGTCCAGCACCGGCGGCCGCGGCTCGATCTCAAGCTCGACCAGATCGGCAACATCCTCGGCGAGGTAGGGGTCGGCGGCGAACACCACCGCGACCGGTTCGCCGACATAGCGGACATAATCTTTCGCCAGCACGGTCTGCCGATAGGGCTCCAACTCCTTCAGGCCGGTCAGACGGAATGGGATCGGCGGAATATGCGCAACGTCCTTGTGCGTCCACACCGCATGGACGCCGGGCAGCGCCAGCGCGGCTGTTGCGTCGACTGCGATCAGTCGGCCGTGCGCGACCGGCGACCGCACCACGCGCATGTGCCACTGGCCAGGGAACGATACATCGGCGGCGAAGCGGCCCTGGCCCATCAGCAGCGGCCGGTCTTCGAGACGGGCAACGGAACGGCCGATGAATTTTGGTTTAGGCTCAGACATTGCTGGCGTCGATCCAAACTCCGCTCATTCCCGCGAAGGCGGGAATCCAGCACTTGTTCCTCCTGGGTCCCCGCCTTCGCGGGGACGAGCGGGAAAAACTACTTCCTCATCTCCGCTGCCGCCGCGCGCACGGCCTTGATGATGTTCTGATAGCCGGTGCAGCGGCACAGATTGGACGACAGCACGTCGAGCAGATCGTCGTCGCTGATATCAGGTTCGCGCTCCAGGACGCCGACAGCCAGCATCAAAAAGCCCGGCGTGCAGAAGCCGCATTGCAGGCCGTGGCAATCCATGAAGGCCTGCTGCATGACATGCAGCGTGTCGCCATCGGCCAGTCCCTCGACCGTGCGGATGCTCTTGCCTTCCGCCTGCACGGCGAACATCAGGCACGAACGGACCGGCTCACCGTCGACGATGACGGTGCAGGCGCCGCAGATGCCGTGTTCGCAGCCGATATGCGTGCCGGTCTGGCCGCAGTCTTCGCGGATCGCGTCGGCCAAGGTGCGGCGTGCTTCGACATTGATCGCGTGGTCGCTGCCGTTGATGGTGAGGGTGAGGGCGGATTTGTCGGTCATATCAATCCATCCGTTCGTCCCCGCGAAAGCGGGGACCCAGAAGCAGCAAATGCAAGCGCCTCAAAGTGAGCCTCCTGGATTCCCGCTTTCGCGGGAACGAACGGAGTTTGGAGCGTCTCTCAACAGAGCCCTAATCCTTTGCGGCGTTGCCGGTATGGTATCGATCTCGACGCCGAACGGCGTCAGCGCGTCGTTGATGGCGTTCAGCACGGCAGCCGGGGCGCCGATGGTGCCGCCTTCACCCAAACCTTTGGCCTTCGTGATCGACTGCGTTGACGGCGTCTCGATGTGATGCAGTTCGATCGTCGGCATTTCATGCGCGGTCGGCGGCATGTAATCGGCGAGATTGGCGGTGAGGATGCCGCCGCTCTCGTCGTAAATAATCTCTTCCAGGAGAGCGTTGCCGATGCCCTGCGCGACGCCGCCATGCACCTGGCCGTCGGCGATCATCGGATTGATGATGCGGCCGGCATCTTCCGCCACCAGATAGCGCTCGATTTTGACGAAGCCGGTTTCCGGATCGAGGTCGACGACCGCGACATGGCAGGCATTGGAGAACGTGCCGGGCGGGTCGTAAGTGCCGCTCTCGCTCAATCCCGGCTCAAGCTCACCCTTGAAGCGATGCGTCTGCGTGTAAATCTCGCGCGCCATGCCGGCGATGCTGACCGCGCGGTCGGTGCCGGCGACCTTCGCCGCGCCGTCTTCCAGCACGATGTCGTGTTCCGCCGCTTCCAGCATATGGCTGGCGATCTTGATCAGCTTGGCGCGCACCTTGCGCGCCGCGATCAAAGTGGCGCCGCCGGAAATCACCAGCGATCGGCTGGCGAAAGTGCCCCAGCCATAAGGGGCGGTATCGGTATCGCCGTGGATGACCTTGATCATCTCCGGCGGAATGCCGAGCTCGTCGGCGATGATCTGCGCCAAGGTTGTGCGCAGGCCCTGGCCATGTGGCGACGAGCCGATGCGCGCCTCGACATAGCCGGACGGATCGACGGTGACATGCACCGTCTCCCAGCCCGGCGTGATCGCCATGCCGCGCGCGGCAAAGGCTGGACTGCCATAGCCAGTGCGCTCCGAGAACGTCGCAAAGCCGATGCCGAGGCAATGGCCCCTGGCGCGCGTTTCTTTCTGACGCTTGCGGAAGGCGGGCAAGTCGATGGCCTCGATCGCCATTTCCAGCGTCTCTTTATAGGTGGCCTCGTCGTAGATGAGGCCCGTCGCCGAAGTATAGGGAAACTTGTCGATCAGGTTGCGGCGGCGGATATCCACCGGATCAAGCGCAAACGCCTTCGCGGCTTTGTCCATCAGCCGCTCGAGCGTGAAGGTGATGATCGGCCGCGACACGCCGCGATAGGCGGCCATGGTGCAGGTATTGGTCAGCACGCCACGCGCCAGGCATTGGTATTGCTGCACATCGTAAGGGCCGGGCATCTCCGCCATCGCCATCAAAGGCTCGACGCCGCAGGTGGTCGGGAAGCAGGAATAGGCGCCGACATTCGACACCACATCGGCGCGCAGCGCGATCAATCTGGCGTCGGCATCGAACGCGCCTTCCAGTACGATGTACTGGTCGCGCGAATGAAACGACGCGATCAGGTTCTCGCGCCGGTCCTCGGTCCAGGCTACCGTGCTCTTGAGCTTGCGCGCCAGCCACACCAGCAGC
>JAUSBQ010000326.1 GCA_030651965.1 Pseudolabrys sp.
CGAATTTTTGCTGGCGACAACCGCGGAAAATTTGAAGCACGGCGAAGCTATGAAAAAGAATCCCGATATGGAGCACGACGAGCCGAACGCCAAGAACCTGGAGCCGAAAGCCAAGAGTGAAATCCTCTGGCGCTTCTCCAAGCGCGGCACGTTTGAATATTCCTGCCTCATTCCCGGCCACCGTGAAGCCGGCATGACCGGCAAGATCACCGTCAAGTAATCAGAAGAGAAGAAAAAGGAGAATTCAATGAAAATTCGCACCCTGTTCGCCGCCGGCGCGCTCGCTCTCGGCACGCTCGGATCATTCCCCGCTATTGCCCAGACCGATGAGTTGATCGCCGGTCAGGTGACCAAGGTCGACGAGTCCGCCGGCAAGATCACCATCAAGCATGGACCGCTGAAGAAATTCGACATGGACGATGGCATGACCATGGTATTCCGCGCCGGCGATCCGGCGATGACCAAGGCCGTGAAAGCGGGCGACAAAATCCGCTTCGTGCCGGAACGCATCAATGGACAGTTCACGGTGACGAAGATTGAGAAGGCGAAGTAGTCCGGCGGCGGCAATGACGCCGGGGCGCCGAGCGCTCGCTACGGCTCGATCTTGGCGGTCGTCGAGGTCAATGCCCCGGGCTGCGCCAAGGGCTATGAGATCAAGAAGGTCGAGTGGCGATAGACGCCAATAAATTCAAATAAAATGTCAGATCGCCGGGCCCATTGCCCGGCGATTTTGTTATAAGAAGGCGGGAAAAATGGGGGGTAGCGCCATGAAGTCGATTCCGAAGCCCGACATCCTCAAGGCCTGCGAGGCCATGCTGCGCAAGCAGCTCTATGTCATCTTCACCAAACCGGTGAACGGCATGGAGCCGATCATGGCGGTGCTGGAAGAACACCTGGCATTTCAGATCGATCTGGAGAAGCGCGGCATCATGTTTGGCGCCGGTCCGATGTGGAACGACGCCGAAGATGCATGGGAAGGCGAAGGCATGGTAGTCGTGCGCGCGGGCTCGCTCGCCGAGGCGAAAGCTCTCGCCGCCTCCGACCCGATGCACAAGGCCGGCGCGCGCAGCTTTACAGTGCGACCCTGGCTCATCAACGAAGGCACGGTGACGGTGAAGCTGAGTTATTCCGACGGCAAGTTCGAAATCGTCTAGGAAGCGCCGGACGGCACCGCGAGGCGCCGTCCGTTACCATGCATAGCGTAGCCGCGCGGTCCCGGTGTAGGTCTGCGAACGTTGCGCCAATTCGCCGTCCAGCTTCGCCATCACCGCCCAGCCGTTTTTCATCGATAGCTCCGCGCCGGCGGTCAGCAGCAGGGAATCGCTGACCGGCTCGGCTCCGGTCACGGTGAAGCTCGAACCAGGCAACGACTGGAACGAGGCGACGACCGAGGGATCGGAGAATGTGTCATGCGCCCAGGCGGTGCGCGCGAACAAAGTCAGCGCACTGCCGCGATTGATGGCGTAGCTCTTGTCGAACCACAGGCCGAGTTCGGTGCGGACCGTGGTCGTCGTGCGCGCCTCGTAAGCGAGCGCAAATACCGGGGAGCCGGACACGACTGTCTCGCGATAGCTGGGGGCATTAAAGATCTGCAATTGCGCGGCGGCGTAAGGCGTCACGCCGAAGCCGACACGGTAGCCTTCGAACACCGAAAACCGGTAGCCGCCTTCAATTCGGCCGGCAAAGTTCGTGGCGGAATACTCAGCGCTGAAAGTGTCCGTGCCTGCGACCGTCACGGAACGGTTGGTCGACACCTGGTGCCAGGCAAAAGCCAGCGCTGTCGAGAGATAGACGGCGTTGATCCGGGTCGTGGTGTACAGCGCGGCCTGAAACAGGTCGCTACGTCCGCTGCCATAACCGCCGGCCACATCGAAGGTGGCGTTGCCGCCGGCGAGAGCAAAGCCGACGACGGTATAGGGCGTGAGACGGTAATCGAGACCCGCCGCGTAGCCGGTCGTGCGCACGGAGCGATCGTGACTGCCGATGAAAGCGTCGCCGCCGGTCGTGGTGCTGCTGCCATAGGCCGCGGCCCAAACGCTCCAGCGCCGTTGCTCGGGCACGGCCGCCCCCTGAGCGGCCTTGTAGGCAGGCGCTTTCGTATAAAGCCTCGGCCGGGGCGGCGTCGGCATTTCCGGCGCCGCGCTGCGGCCGTTATTATTGAACGGGTTGGTCAGCACCGACAAAAATGAATTCATCGACTGCGTTCCCGCTTGCGCGGCGCCGGTACCGACCTCGCCATTAAGCTGCGACAGCGCGTTCGCCAGATCGGCGGGGGACAAGTTAAAAAGATCCAGGAACGCAGTCGGTAGTATGCCGCCATTGGCGAAAAAGGTGTCGATGGCGGTTGCGACCGCGATCTGATTTTGACTGGCCGAAGCGGGCAGCAGTGAGACCAGCGTCGCGCCACCGGGACCCGCGCCGGCGATCAGGAGTGCGCAAAGCGAAATCATGTTCGTATCCAAAGTGACCGCACCGGTCAGCGCCCATGCAGCGCCGCAGGTAATGTTGGCGCCGGTGTTCAAGGTGATGCTCGCCTGCGCCAGAATGTCACCGGTGAACGCCGTGGTCGTTCCAAGCGTCGCCGAGCTGCCGACTCGCCAGAAGACATTGCCGCCCTGGGCGCCGTTGATCAGTGAGACAACGGACGCGCTGGCGGTCGTCAGCGAACTGCCAATATTGAAAATGAAGACGGAGTTCGGATTGTTCAGACCGTTGAGCGTCAGAAGTCCGGTCAACTGTGCGGCCGCGCTGAAGCTATAGACGCCGGGGATAAGGACCAGACCGCCGAGATTTTGACCCGTAAGGTCGGAAGTGGCCGGCGTGCCCGCCAGGGCGGCGTAGGCCGTGGCAAGGTCGTTTTGAGCCTGCAAGGCAGTGGCGTCTCCGGCGTGGATCGTGCCGGGCGGGACAACAACGCCCGGCGGAAAGCCAACGATGGCGTTGCCTGGACTGACGCCGAGGTTGCCGCTGATGATACTAGTGCCGGTGTTGGTGACGGTGGACGCGCCTAACACGCCGAAACTTGCAACAGTGCCCAGCGCAGGCGCCTGGGCGCTGCTTGGCGACCCCATTGCAAAAAAGGCAACGCCGAGCGCGAAGGCGCTACGCGCCAAAGCAAGTTTCATCATGCATTCCCAAGAAAGCGTTGAAAAAATGCACTAACGACGGGTGGCGCAGTGTCGCTAATTGTTAAGGGACACTGGTGGGAGCGCGTTAATAAATACTTACTTCGGTGAGATTCGTCCAATAAAATTGTATAATTTAAAGTATTACCTCTTGTATATACATGTGCAGAGGTAAAACTATACTTGCATGCACCAGATCAATTCTATTCCAATACCGTTGGAAACTATACCATCACAATTGCTGAGCTATTAGAGCGCGTTGGACAAAACGGCGTGACGCCGCTGTCGATCGTCTGTCGGAACGCGGCCGCGCTACCGCAATTCGCAGCAGATGCCTTTGGCGGTGCGCTGGGGTGAACGCCTTGACGGAAGCGGGCCGGTTCGCTTCGGCCCGCCAATCATGCGCGAGCTTCTTTATGGCGCCGAACTAACGCTCGACAGATCGTCACTCGGCGAACTGCGCGTCACGCTACGATTGCCGTTAGCAGCATAACGACGATCACCCCATCGGCACCATGGCCGCGTCCTTCGACTGACGCAAAGTCATCGACGTCTTGACGTTGCGCACATGCGGACCGGAGGTCAGCTTCTCGACCAAGGCCTGAAAGGTTTTGAGGTCGGGCGCGACGCATTTAAGCACGAAGTCGATTTCGCCGGACAGCATCCAGCATTCGCGCACCAGTGGCTGCTGACGCACGAAGTCCTCGAAGGCGGCGAGATCGGCTTCCGCCTGGCTGGACAGATGCACCATGGCGAAGACGACGACTTCGTAGCCGAGCTTCTTCTCGTCGAGCAGCGCGCGGTATCCCTTGATGAAACCGGCCTCCTCCAGCGCGCGCACGCGGCGCAGGCAGGGCGGTGCGGAGATACCGACCCGGCGCGCCAGCTCGACATTGGTCATGCGGCCGTCGTCCTGGAGTTCTTTCAGGATTTTGCGGTCGATGGCATCGAGGCTGGCTGGCAATGGTGTCTCCTTAAGCAAAACACGCCCGGCAGGAACATCCATACCTTGAAACATTCTTGCGCGAAAGATTGTTGCGTGATTTTTCCTTGTTCAGAGGAGGTAGGTCCGGAAGTTTGTGAGTCCGGGGGTTGCGTATCTTGCATAGCTCGCTGGAAGCCATAGATTGTGGCCGGGCAAAACAGCCGAGTCCCGATCCGGCCGCCTGGGCGAACCGCCCCGAGACGCCGGGGGCGAAGAAATACCATGTCAAAAACTACGCATGCCAAAGTCGTCATCATCGGCTCGGGTCCGGCGGGCTACACGGCCGCGATCTATGCCGCGCGCGCGATGCTCGAGCCGATCCTAATTCAGGGCATGCAGCCCGGCGGCCAGCTCACAATCACCACCGATGTCGAAAATTATCCGGGCTTCGCCGACGTCATCCAGGGGCCCTGGCTGATGGAGCAGATGCAGGCGCAGGCGACGCATGTCGGCACCAAGATCGTCACCGATTATGTTTCCAAGGTCGAACTCGGACACCGGCCGTTCAAGCTCCTTTGCGACTCGGGCGACATTTATCTCGCCGACGCGTTGATCGTCGCCACCGGCGCGCAGGCGCGCTGGCTCGAATTGCCGTTCGAGCAGAAGTTCAAAGGCTACGGCATCTCCGCCTGCGCCACCTGCGACGGCTTCTTCTATCGCAACAAGGAAGTCTTCGTCATCGGCGGCGGCAACACCGCGGTCGAGGAGGCCTTGTTCCTCACCAACTTCGCCGCCAAGGTCACGGTCGTTCACCGGCGCGACCACTTCCGCGCCGAACGAATCCTGCAGGACCGCCTGTTCAAGCATCCGAAGATCGAGGTGGTCTGGGACACGGTGCTCGACGACGTCACCGGCGCGACGAACCCGACCAAGGTCAGCGGCGTGCGGCTGAAGAACATCAAGACCGGCGCCATCACCGAGCGCGCCGCAGACGGTGTCTTCATCGCCATTGGCCATTCGCCGGCCTCCGAACTGTTCACCGGTCAACTGAAGATGAAGCCGTCCGGTTATATCGAGACCGCCGGCCATTCGACCGCGACCTCGGTGCCCGGCGTGTTCGCCGCCGGCGACGTCACCGACGACATCTACCGGCAGGCGGTCACCGCCGCCGGTCAAGGCTGCATGGCTGCGCTCGAAGCCGAGAAATTCCTCGCCGCGCATGAACACGAACATCAACACGCGGCGGCAGAATGATTATCCGGTCAGCGAACAATTCGATGGACTGGGACAAGCTCAAGGTGTTCCACGCCGCCGCCGAGGCTGGCTCTTTCACCCATGCCGGCGAGCGTTTAGGCCTGTCGCAATCGGCCGTTTCGCGCCAGGTTTCGGCGCTCGAAGGCGATCTTGCCGTTTCGCTGTTTCACCGCCATGCGCGCGGCCTGATCCTCACCGAACAGGGCGAACTGCTGTACCGCACGGCGCATGAAGTGTTCATGAAGCTGGAAGCCGCGCGCACCAAGCTGACCGACTCGCGCGAACGGCCGAACGGCGAACTGAAAGTCTCGACCACGCCCGGCATCGGCGTGCATTGGCTGACGCCGCGGCTCGGCGAATTCCTCGATCTTTATCCCGACATCCAGATCACGCTCATCACCACCGACGAAGAACTCGATCTGGCGATGCGCGAGGCCGACGTCGCCATCCGTCTGCGACAGCCGACGCAGCCGGACCTGATTCAGCGCAAAATATTCTCGGTGCATTTCCACGCTTACGCCTCGCCGGATTATCTCAAGCGGTTCGGCACGCCGCGCACCCACGAGGAACTCGACAAGCACCGCATCATTCTGCTCGGCGGCAACGTGCCGGCGCATTTCGCCAACCGGCGCTGGCTTCTGGAGATCAGCCGCGAGGCGAAGAACGCGCGCGTGGCGCAGCTCACCATCAACAACGTGCTCGGCGTGTTGCGCGCCTGTCAGCGCGGCCTGGGCGTTGCGATGCTGCCGGATTATCTGGTCGAAGAAAACGGCGGACTGGTGCAGTTGTTCGGCGAAGCCGACACGCTCGCACTCGATGCCTTTTTCGTTTACCCGGAAGAACTGAAATCGGTTGCACGCATACAAGTCTTCCGCGACTTCCTGGTAGCGAATGCGCAACGCTGGAATTTCTAGATTTCGCTTGCGGCCCTGCGCCGCGGCCGAATGACGCGTGCGTGACATGTCGCACCCACAAGAATCATCATGCGACGCCGCCCACCGCAGGCCCACGATGCGAATTGCGATTCGGCATGGCAGTCATGCCGCCACTGGCGTTGCTGAGGCAGCGTGAGCCTCGCATAGTGACACCTCGCTGCGGTGTCGTGGATATCCTCCCAGAGTCGCCGGTGCCGCAGCAAGTTCCCCTCTGAAGCTTGCTGGCCCCCACGCCAGCATCCTTGCAACCGGGCCCCCTTCGTGGGGCCCGGTTTTTTTCTTTGCGCCGGGGTCATCCGCTCAGTGCGGCAGCGCGCGCCATGCAGCCGCAGCAAAGCGGTGCCCTGTGACGCGCATCACAGAAACGTCATTGAATACGCCCTACGGTTCCTTGCGTCACGTCGCCACGGAACAAGGGGCCTGGCCGCCCGTTGCTCACAGTTCCTGCTGAAAACAGCGTGCAAAATGAGTAACTTCCGAGTTCTGCGGCACCGATGTAGAATAGTCACAGTTGCTCTTCGTTCCGCCATGAAACGTTGTGAAAGACGTAACTGTCGCGGGTCTATCGGTTAGAGTGGCGCGGAAATTCAAGGGGCTCCAGCTCCTTCAGCATTTGGGAGACTTCTCGGTGAAAGTCGTTCGTTTTGATCGTCTGCTGGCTTCGACCGCCCTCGGACTCGTCCTTCTGGTATCCGGCCATGCCGCAAACGCGCAGCAGCAGGCTAATGAGGTCCAGATCGTGGTGCCCCTCCCCGATGCGCCGCCGCCGCCGACGGCGCGCGATTTTGGTATTGATGTACCCGCCCCTGCCCAGACGGCTGCGCCCGCGGCCTCGATGGCCGCTCCTGCCCCGGTCGCGGCCGACGAAACCGCCGTCTCCGACAAACTGCGCGAAATGGTCACAGGCAAGGCGCTCGACCGCGTCATCGGCCGCAAGGCCGAAAACGCCGCCGTCGTAGCGTTCTACAGCGCCCGCGGCTACAAGCCGCTCTGGGTCGCGAACGGCGCCGCCGCCGACCGTGCAAAGTCCGCCATCGGCTACCTGACCAAGGCCGACGCCGTCGGCCTTGAGCCTGGCGATTATCCGACCCCCGATTTCAATTCGGCGTCGACGCCCGATGCGCTGGCCGAAGCCGAACTCAAGCTCACAGCGTCAGCGCTGACGTTTGCGCGCCACGCCCAGGTCGGCCGCGTCCACTACACCCGCGTCGCCGCCGACATTCAATTCGATCAGAAGGCGCCGGAACCGGCCGACGTGCTCAACAAGCTCGCCGCCAATGACGATGCCGGCGCCACGCTCGACAGCTACAACCCGCCGATGGCGCAATTCAAGGCGTTGCGCGCCAAGCTCGCCGAGCTGCGCGCCGGTAACGGCATCGCCGCCGCCCCAGCCGAAGAAAAGAGCGCGCCGAAGGTCCACGTACCGGAAGGCAAGATCATGCGCCTCGGCATGAAGGACCCGCGCGTCGTCGCGTTGCGCAAGCGGCTCGACGTCAAGGGTGACAAGGACAACACGCTTTACGACGAAGACGTGCGCGACGCTGTCCGCACCTTCCAGACCGTTGCCGAGTTGCATGACGACGGCAATGTCGGCCCCAACACCTTGCGCGCCCTGAACGGCGAAAAGAAAGCAACCGCCAAGGGCCCGTCGGCCGATCCGATCGACACCATCATCGTCAATATGGAGCGCTGGCGCTGGTTTCCGCGCGAACTCGGCAATCCGCATGTCATCGTCAACGTGCCGGACTACCGGCTGACGCTCTACAACAACGGCAAGGTCTACTGGACCACCAAGATCGTCGCCGGCAAGCCGGTGCACGCGACGCCGATGATCAGTTCGGAGATGAAGTTCATCACCGTCAATCCGACCTGGAATGTGCCGCCATCCATCATCGAGAACGAATATCTGCCGGCGCTGCAGCAGGACCCGCAGGCGCTTGAGCGCATCGGCCTCAAACTCGAACAGGCGGCCGACGGCACCGTGCGCATCTACCAGCCGCCGGGCGCGGGCAATGCGCTCGGCCGCATCCGCTTCAACTTCCCGAACAAGTTTCTCGTGTACCAGCACGACACGCCGGACAAGCATCTGTTTTCCCGCGAGGAGCGCGCCTTCAGCCATGGCTGCATGCGCGTCGAGAACCCCCTGATGTACGGCGAGAAGCTGTTGTCGCTGGCCTTGCCGGACGGCAATTACAGCGCCGCGAAGCTGGAAAAGATGTTCGGCGGCAGCGAGATCAACATCAACTTCCCGAAGAACATCTGGGTGCATCTGACATACCAGACCGCGTTCGCCGACGAGGAAGGCAAGTTCCAGTTCCGCAAGGACGTCTACGGCCGCGATCAGCGTATGATCGCGATCCTCAAAGGCAGCGAGCGCAGGATCGCCGATCTGGCGATCGAGCGTGCGCCGAACACATCCTCAAGGCCGGTGCGCATGCCGGTCGGCATGTATGGCGGCACCGGTCCGAGCGGCCCCAGCTTCTTCGACATGCTGTTCGGCGGTGGCCGCCAGGTAGAGCCGGCCTATCGCCCACGCGGCTCGGTCGGCCGCACCAGCAACAACCGCAACACTTACTACCGCTAAGACTTCCATCCAGACCTGACATGCAAACGCCGGCGAAAATCTCGCCGGCGTTTCTGCATCGAATTTTTTTCGCTAAATCGGCTGGGAAAGATTTGGTACAGCTGGGTGGATTTGAACCACCGACCTCTGGATCCACAGACCAGCGCTCTAACCAACTGAGCTACAGCTGCACGACGAAACGATCGTAGTTTGGCTCCGGCGAAGGGCCGGATAAGCGCGGAACCTAGAAGCCGCCTCCCGGTTTGGCAAGGGCTTAACCGGCGCGTTTGACCGGTGTGCTGTTCCTGCGCCCAGCAAAAAGCCCGGGCGCTGGGCCCGGGCTCTTAACTCAGATTGGAGAGTAAAGGCAGCCGAATTACGCGGCTTTGCCGAAGCTAGAGACGCTGGCCTTGATCGGCTCGGCAGTCTCGGCCGCCACCTTCTGGGCCTGCTCAGTGAGTTCCTTGGCCTGCGCGGTCACGGTTTCGAACTGCGATCGCATATAGGCGGTGGTCTTCTCGACCACTTCCGAATACGACTTCGCGCCCAGCAATTCGCCGAACAGGTCGAAGGCGGCATTCGAATTGGCGCGCGCTGTCTCGATCACCTTGAGGCCGTAATCCGAGTAACCCTTGGACGCGGTCGCGTAGGTTTCCTCGAGAACGTCGGTGGCCTGCTCGGCCGCGCTCTTCATCTTGTCGTAGTTGTCTTTGGCTTGCGCGATGCCCTTCTCGGCGGCTTCGCGGAATGCCGGCGGCACTTCCATGGCCGGCATTTCGAACTTAGGCATTTCGAACTTCGGCATCTCGAACTTGGCGTCGGTGGCGATCGCGGCAACCGGCTTCGGCTTGGACTTCGAGGGGGCGGACTGAACTTCGGCCATGGGAATCATCCTTTATATGAGGACGGTTCTCCGGCTGAAAGCGAGCCGCCGCCCTCTGAATGTCGGCTCGCGCCTGATGAAAGGCCCCGCACCAATTCCCGGCCGGGGCGATAATCCCAATATAGTACAATTTTGGTGCGTTGCAACAAATATATTGCAACGCACAAATAAGCCATAGTTCCACCCCGGCCGTGAACATGGCCACGGTAAATTCAGTAGATATTTCTTGTCCTTAGCCGTGACCGCTGATTTTGGCCGCCTGCTGGCTCAGCTCCTTGGCCTGCTCGGTCAAGGTCGCCAGCTGGTTCTTGACGTACTCCGCCTGGAGCGTCGTCACTTCCTGGGCATCCTTGGCGTGCAGCAGCTTCTGGGCGAATTCAAAGGAAGCCGCGACGTTGCGCTCGGCAAAGCGCATTGCCAGTTCGCCCGCGCCCTTGGCGCCGCTTTGCATGGTTTTCACCTGGGTTTCCGCGGTGCCAACGGCGTGCTGGGTCGCCGCGATAAAGCCGTCGAAGGCCTGCTTGGCCTGCTCGACGCTCTTCTCGGCGAACTCGCGCATTTCAGCGGGAACTTCGAATTTCATGTCTTTCGCCATCGCAACCTCCTGAAGGGCAATCCGGCGGCGCCGGATCGATCCATAACCAAGTTTTGCGGAGTATGTATGACGGTGACCCGGTCGCGCCAGCCATGAAACTCGCCCGTTAAGGATACCGCCGCTTGGCAGCGGAGGAAAGCCGCCGCAGCGTGGACTCCGGGCCTGCCGCAGCCGTATTAATGGTTTATTAGCTGTAAATCCGTGCGCAGCTTCCGCTGACTTTAGGCCGATTTGGGCGATGACTGGCATCGAACGTCAGATGACCTGGCTGAACGATCGGCGTTTCGCGGATCACGCCCTCGATCCGTCGCCGGTCTGGCTATGGAGCGCCGACGCACAACGCATTCTCTGGGCCAATCCGACCGCCGCCGCGATCTTTGACGCGCCTTCGGCGACCGCGCTGGCGCAGCGCGTGTTCATCACGACGCATCCAGGCGCCGCGCAGATCGCGCGTCTGGCCGGCACCCTGCCGGCCGGCGGCGCGCAACGGCTGGAGCGGCTGCGCGGCTTCGGCGCCGGCATTGGCGGCACCCTGGTGTGCCTGTGCTCGCGCATCGTTCTCGCCGACAACAGCAACGCCGTCCTGGTGATCGCCACCGAGCGCGCCGGCAAGGATCTCAGCCTCCCGGAACGCGCGCGCCGCCTTCTGGCCGACATGGCCAATATCGACTTGGCCATGCCGGCCGCGATCTTCACCGCCGATGGCGAACTGATCGAGGCGACGGCTCCCGCGCGCGAGCGGCTCGCCGGCAAACACGATCTGATCGAACTCGGCGCCGACAAACTGGCGCGCGAAGCCAGCCTCAACGGCGGCGGCGAAGGCGATATCGATGTCGGCCGCGTCGCCCTGCTTCGGCTTGGCGCGGGCCCGACTGTCGCGCTGTTGGTGACGTTCGTCTCCGCGCCCGCCGCATCGCACGCCAGCGCGCGCGCCAATGACGCCGCCGCGGCGATCGCCGCGTCGGCCGTCTCGCACCGCGGCGTGCCGGACGCGCGCCGCGTGCCCTACCGTTTCGTCTGGCAGATGGATGCGGAAACGCACATGACCGGCGGCATCGAGAATTTCGCTACTGTCGTGGGGCCGGAAACGGCGTCGGTGCTCAACCGCAGTTGGGCCGAAGTCGCCGACACGCTCAAGCTCGACACCGACGGCGCCGTCGCGCGCGCGCTTGCCTCGCGCGACACCTGGAGCGGCCTCGTGGTTCTGTTTCCGGTCGATGGCGTGGACGGCCGCGTCGCCGTCGAAATGTCGGGACTGCCGATGTTCGACCGCGACCGGCAGTTTTCCGGCTATCGCGGCTTTGGTGTCTGCCGTGAACCGGCAATGGCTGCGACGGCATCAAGTCCGCCGGTCGTGCCGGCGCCTGTCAATGCCAACAATCCCGCACCGGACAATGTGCTGGCTTTTCGCGCGCCGCCGGCACCGGAGCCGGAGCCGGCACCTGTCGCAGCGCCGACGCTGAGCCCCGGCGAGCACAGCGCCTTCGAGGAACTGGCGCGCGAACTGAACGCGCGACTGAAAGGCGCGCCGGGCAAACGCGCGGCGGCGGAGGATGCCGACGATTTCGGTGGCGAAGCATTCGCAGCACCGACGCCGCCGCCGGAAGCGCCGAAGGTTGCGCGCACCGTCGTTGCCGAAAGCACGACGCCGGACGGAAGGCCGATCCTCGACCGGCTGCCGATCGGGATTCTGGTCTATCGCCTCAGCAACCTGATCTATGCCAACCGCGCCTTCCTCGACTGGACCGGCTACGAGAGCTTGCATCTGCTGACCGAGGCCGGCGGCCTGGACGCGCTGTTCATCGAACCGGGCAAGACCGACGACGCCAAGGATGGAAGCAAGGAAGCCGGCAAGACGCTGACCATCGCCACCGTCAACGGCAAGCAGAAGCCGGTCGAAGGCCGTCTGTTCAGCGTGCCGTGGACAAGCGAGAGCGCGCTCGTTCTCATGATCAATACGCAGGGCGTTTCCGACGAGCGGATCACGAGCACGGAAGACGCGCTGCGCCGCACCTCGGATGAAAATTACGAACTGCGCGCGATCCTCGACACCGCCACCGACGGGGTGCTGGTGCTCGACCGCGCCGGCCGCGTTTTGTCCGCCAATCGCAGCGCGCAGGCTCTGTTCGGCTACGACGCGGCCGATTTCACCGAATTAAGTTTCGGCGAATTGTTCGCACCCGAAAGCCGGCGCTTCGCGCTCGATTATCTGGAGCGGCTGGCGAGCGGCGGCGGCGACCGTCTGCTCGACGCCGGCCGCGAAACGATCGGCCGCGTCCGGCAGGGCGGGCTGGTGCCGCTTTACGTCACGATGGGGCGCATCGAAGACGGCGACAAGTTCTGCGCCGTGCTGCGCGACATCACCGCCTGGAAGCGCACCGAGGAAGAGCTGATCAACGCGCGCCAGCAGGCGGAACGCGCCTCCACCGCCAAATCCGAATTCCTCGCCAAGATCAGCCACGAGATCCGCACGCCGCTCAACGCCATTATCGGCTTCTCGGAAGTGATGATGGACGAGCGCTTCGGCGCCATCGGCAACGAGCGCTACAAGCAGTACCTCAAGGACATCCACGCCTCCGGCGGCCATCTGATCTCGCTGCTCAACGACCTGCTCGATCTGTCCAAGATCGAGGCCGGCAAGCTCGATCTGACCTTCGTCAGCGTCAACCTCAACGACATCGTGCAGCAATGCGTCGCCATGATGCAGCAGCAGGCCAACCGCGAGCGCGTCATCATCCGCACCTCGCTGCCGTTGAACCTGCCGCCGATCGTCGCCGACGCCCGTTCGGTTCGCCAGATCGCCCTCAATCTGCTGTCGAACTCAATCAAGTTCACCGGCGCCGGCGGCCAGATGATCGTCTCGACCGCGCTCAACGACGACAACGAGGCGGTGCTGCGCGTGCGCGACACCGGCGTCGGCATGAGCGAGAATGAATTGCAGACCGCGCTCGAGCCGTTCCGCCAACTGGCGACGTCGTCGCGCTGGGGATCGAGCGGCACCGGCCTCGGCCTGCCGATCACCAAGGCGCTGGCCGAGGCCAACCACGCCCGCTTCCGCATCACCAGCCAGCCGGACGACGGAACCCTGGTAGAAGTGGCGTTTCCGGCCACCCGCGTACTGGCGGAATAGTTTTGTTCAGTTAAGCTTGCGACCTTGAGAGAGGTTGTCATGCGCCGATTCTGCGCCGTCATTCTCACCGCGCTGCTAGCAGCAGCCTTCACACCGCCCGCGCGCGCGGCCGAGAAAGTCGATCTCCTTCTTGTGCTGGCGGCCGATGTGTCGCGCAGCGTCAACGGTGTAAAGTTCAAGCTACAACGCGAAGGCTACGCCGCGGCGATTGCCGACGGCCGCGTAATCGACGCCATCCGCTCCGGCCGCAACCAGCGCATCGCGGTCATGTTCATGGAGTGGTCGGGTTACGGCAATCAGAAAGTCGTCATCGACTGGACGGTGATCGACGGGCCGAAGGCGGCGCAAGGTTTCGCCGACTTGTTGCTGGAGTCGCCACGCGTCTTCGCCGACCGAACCTCGATCAGCGGCGGCATCGATGCCGCGATCGCGCAGTTCGCGCGGGCGCCTTTTTTCGCCGAGCGGCAGACCATCGACGTGTCCGGCGACGGCACCAACAATTCCGGCCGCGACGTCGCGCAGTCGAGGGACGAGGCGCTGCGGCTCGGCATCACCATCAACGGCCTGGTGATCCTCTCCGACACCCCGCTGCCGTGGAATCCCGAACACACCAATCCGCCCGGGGGCCTGGCGAAATATTACCGGGACAACGTCACCGGCGGGCCGGGCAGCTTCGTCATCGAGGCCAAGGACTTCAATTCGTTCGGCGAAGCCATCGTCAAAAAGATGATCGCCGAAATCGCCGACGCCACGCCCGCAGCCAGTGGCCGGACTGCGATCCGGTAACAGAGTAATGAGACGCCAGGCCAGATTGTCGCAAGAACCAGCCACCGGACAGGCGCAGGGCGCCAAGTCTATCCGCATGGGCGAGCACGTGAATTTGTCGGAAGCGCACGCGTTTCCTATATTATAATTGTTCTAATCTATTGATTTTTCAGCAGAATTCAGCAGAAGTGTCTTGACCCTATAGCCTGCGCCGCGCCAGATAGCGCACCGCTTCCGGCCGCTCGCCACCGTGCGATGGCCGTCGAGTATTTTTTGCCAGGAGATTTGCCATGTTCAAACGGGCCAACACTGCCGCGCTGATTGCCGCGGCCATCGCCGTGACCGCCGCCGCCGGCCCCGCGCTGGCGCAGTCGGGCGACGTCAATGTCTATACCTATCGCGAGACCAAGCTGGTCCAGCCGCTGTTCGATGCCTTCAGCAAGGAGACCGGCATCAAGGTCAACGTCATCTCGGCCAGTTCCGGCCTCGAGCAGCGCATCAAGACCGAAGGCGCGCTGAGCCCCGCCGACGTGCTGCTGACCGTCGATATCGGCCGCCTCGAAGACGCGGTCAAAGCCGGCATCAGCCAGCCGATCGTCTCCGCCACGCTCGACAAGGTCGTCGCGCCGCAGTTCCGCGATCCAGAAGGCCACTGGTATGCGATCTCGATGCGCGCGCGCGTCATCTACGCATCGAAGGATCGCGTCAAGCAGGACGCCATCACCTATGACGAACTCGCCGACCCGAAGTGGAAAGGCAAGATCTGCATCCGCTCCGGCCAGCACATGTACAACAACGCGCTGATCGCCGCGTACATCGCCAAGCACGGCGAAGCCAAGGCGGAAACCTGGCTGCGCGGCGTCAAGGCCAATCTGGCGCAGAAGCCGGCCGGCGGCGACCGCGAGACCGCGCGGGATGTCGCCGCCGGCAAATGCGATCTCGGCATCGGCAACACCTATTACTGGGCGCTGATGATGAACAACCCCGCGCAGAAAGCCTGGGCGGACGCCACCAAGGTTGTGCTGCCGACGTTCGAAGGCGGCGGCACCCACGTCAACGTGTCGGGTGTGGTGCTGGCCAAGCATGCGCCGAACAAGGCCAATGCCATGAAGCTGATCGAATGGCTGGCCGGCGAAGACGCCCAGCACATCTATGCCGACGCCAATTTCGAGTATCCGCTGCGCGCCGGCATCGCGGTCAACCCGATCATCGCCAGCTACGGTACGTTGAAGGCGGACCCGCTGCCGCTCGCCAAAATCGCCGACAACAAGAAAGCGGCGGCGGCGCTGGTCGACAAAGTCGGCTTCGACAATTGATCCCGTGATCTAGCCGCGAGACGGTCATGCGTATCCCTTCCGGCGGCCCCATTTTGCGCGGGGCCGTCGCGTCATTTTCAGGCATCAAGCTATTGAGCACTGCCATTGCGCTGGCCGCCGCCGCGCTGGTGGCGGCGCCTTTGATCAGCCTGGCGCGCATGGCCTTGGTCGGCGATGCCGAACTGTGGCCGCATCTGGCGGCCCATGTACTGCCGGTGGCGACGGTGCAGACCGTGCTGCTCTTGTCCGGCGTCGCCATCGTCACCGTGACCGCCGGCATTTTGCCGGCCTGGCTGGTGACGACATTCCAGTTTCCCGGACGCGACAGCCTGCAATGGCTGCTGCCGCTGCCGCTGGCGATCCCGACTTACATCGCCGCTTACATCTATGCCGACTTTCTCGACAGCGCCGGTCCAGTGCAAAGCGGCTTGCGCGCTTTGACGGGGTGGCACACCGGCGACTACTGGTTTCCGCCGGTCCGCTCGCTCGGCGGCGCGATCTTCATCTTCGGCATCGTGCTGTATCCTTACGTCTATCTCGCGGCGCGCGCGCTGTTCCAGACGCAGTCCGCCGCTTTCAGCGACGCGGCGCGCACGCTCGGCGCGCGGCCCTGGCGCGTGTTTTACGACATCAGCCTGCCCTTGGCGCGGCCGGCCATCGCCGTCGGCGTCGCGCTCGCGCTGCTGGAAGCGCTCAACGATATCGGCGCTTCCGAATATCTCGGCGTGCAGACGCTGACTTTGTCGATCTTCACCACCTGGCTCAACCGCGGCAGCCTGCCCGGCGCGGCGCAAATCTCGCTGGCCATGCTGCTGCTGGTCGCAGGCCTCATCGCGCTTGAGCGTTACGGACGGCGGCGGCAATCCGGCCAAACCGCGGCACATGATGGCCGGCGCACCCGACGCATCGACCTGGAAGGCAACAGCCGATGGCTGGCGACGGCCGCATGTTTTATGCCGGTCATGCTCGGCTTCGTCATCCCCGCCGCGTTTCTGCTGCGCGAAGCGATAGCGCGCGCGCTGCTGCAAGGATTTGACGGCGCATTGATCCAGTATGCGGTCAACACGATCGGCCTCGCGGCCGTCGCCACTCTGGCGGTGCTGGCGGTCGGCGTCGCGGCGGCGTTGCCGCTGCGGGCGGTGCGCATGCCCTGGCTGCTTGCCGGCCTCGCGGTTGCCAGCATGGGCTATGCTATCCCCGGCACCGTGCTCGCGCTCGGCCTGCTGTCGCCGATGGTGGCGATCGACGAGGCGATCAACGCGCTGACGCTGGCGTTCGCGGGCGCGCAAGTCGGGCTGCTGCTGGCCGGCTCGAGCGCGGCCTTGATCATCGCCTACACGGTGCGCTTTGCCTCCATGTCGATCGGCCTCGTGCAAGCGGGTCTGAGCAATCTGCCGCATGAGTTGGATCACGCCGCCCGCCTCGCCGGCGCCGGGCCGCTGAAGGTCCTGCGCGACATTCATCTGCCGCTGCTGCGTCCGGCGATTGCCGCGGCGGCGCTGCTGGTGTTCGTCGATTGCCTCAAAGAACTGCCGATGACGCTGCTGATGCGGCCGCTGAATCTCGAGCCGTTGTCGACGTCGATCTACCAGCACGCGAC
>JAUSBQ010000328.1 GCA_030651965.1 Pseudolabrys sp.
TTCGCGTGCCGGTGCTGATTTTGTCCGGCGGCGAACCGTTAATGCGGCACGATATTTTCGAGATTTCCGCCCGAGCCAAAGCAATGCGCTTCTATGTCGGCCTTTCCAGCAACGGGACGCTGATCGACGCCGTGCTCGCCGATCGCATCCGCGATATTGGCTATGACTACGTCGGCATCTCGCTCGACGGCATTGGCGACACGCATGATCGATTCCGGCGTAAGCCGGGCGCTTACGAGGGGGCGCTCCGAGGGCTGAGATTGCTTCGCGACCGCGACATCAAGGTCGGGGTGCGCTTCACCATGACCGAAGACAATGCGACGGAATTGCCGGCGATGCTCGACTTGGTCGAGCGGGAGGGCTTTCCAAAGTTCTACCTGTCGCATCTCGTCTATGCCGGACGCGGCAACAAGAACCGCGGTGACGATGCCATCTGGCAGACGACCCGTGACGCCATGGATGTGGTCATCGACCGCGCCTGGGGTTGGGCGCAGAGAGGCAGCGAGATGGAGATTGTCACCGGAAACAACGACGCTGATGCGGTCTATCTGCTGCATTGGGTTGAACGCGCGGTGCCGGACAAGGGACCACATCTTCGTGCCAAGCTCGGGCAATGGGGCGGCAACTCGTCGGGCGTCAACATCGCCAATATCGACAATCTCGGCAATGTGCACCCCGATACGATGTGGTGGCACTACACGCTCGGCAACGTGAAGGAGCGGCCATTCTCGGCGATCTGGACCGACCTGTCCGATCCGATCATGGCGGGGCTTAAGCGAATCCCGCGCACTGTCGGCGGGCGTTGCGGCGACTGCGGGTTCTTCGATGTGTGCGGCGGCAACACCCGCGTGCGCGCCATGCGTATCACCGGCGATCCGTGGGCCGAAGATCCGGGCTGCTATCTCAGCGATGCCGAGATCGGGCTCGCTGCGCCGTCCGAGCGCGTCACCGTTACCACCTACCGTGGAGCCCGCCATGAAGCACCGCTTACGATGTAAGCTTGCGATAGCGATCGCGGTCGCCGCCGCGTTCACTGCACCGGCTGTGGCCGAGCCAAATGCGGCAAAGCTGTTCGCGGAACACTGCGCGTCGTGCCATGGCGCCGATCGGCTCGGCGGGCAGGGGCCGGCGCTGCTTCCGGAAAATCTCGGTCGCTTGATGGGACCTCGCGCCGTCGCGGTGATAACCGAAGGCCGAGCTGCGACACAAATGCCCGGCTTTGCGCCGACGCTTGCCAAGGACGAGATTGCCGCGCTCGTTGCTCATATTTCGACGCCGCTGGCGTCGGTGCCGGTTTGGGGTGCTGTCGAGATCGCCGCAAGCCGCGTCACACACGCCGCGACGCCGGCGCTCGACCGGCCGCGCTTTGACGCCGATCCGCTGAACCTGTTCGTCGTGGTCGAGAGCGGCGACCATCATGCTACCATCCTCGATGGCGACCGCTTCGAGCAGCTAGCACGGTTCCCGACGCGGTTCGCCCTGCACGGCGGACCGAAATTTACGCCCGACGGGCGCTACGTGTTCTTCATGTCGCGCGATGGCTGGGTCAGCAAATACGATCTGTGGACGCTGACTATGCTGGCCGAGGTGCGCGCCGGGATCAACTCGCGCAACATTGCAATCTCCCGCGATGGCAAGCATCTCGCGGTCGCCAACTACCTGCCGCACACACTAGTCATTCTCTCGACCGACGACCTGTCGGTTGAGAAACTCTTCGACGCCAAGGATAAGAAGGGTGGTTCCTCGCGCGTATCGGCGGTCTATCAGGCGCGCCCACGCGACTCGTTCATTGCGGCGCTCAAGGATGTGCCGGAAATCTGGGAAATTGCGACTGATCCAAATGCGCCGCCGGTCTATACTGGTCTCGTGCATTCGCATGAAAAGGGCATGATTGAAGCCTTGCCGTCGTCGGAGGGTCTGTTCGCGTTGCGCCGCATCGAGACCCCTGAGCCGCTCGATGACTTCTTTTTCGATCCGCCCTATCGCAACGTGATCGGCTCGGCCCGCGACAGCAAGGCGATTGTCGTCAACCTGACAGTCGGCCGTGACATCAAAAAATTGGACATGCCGGGCTTGCCGCATCTTGGCTCCGGCATCGCCTGGATTTGGAATGGCCGGCCGGTGATGGCGACACCGCACCTCAAAGAGGGCAAGATCAGCATATTCGATTTGCTCACTTGGGCGAAGATCAAGTCGATCGATACACTGGGGCCGGGGTTCTTCATGCGCAGCCACGAGAATACGCCTTTCGCTTGGGCGGACGGCATGCTTGGGACGCGCAAAGATACAATGGCGATCATCGACAAGCGGACTCTTGAAATTGTCCGGACAGTGACGCCGGCGATCGGAAAGACTGCGGCGCATGTCGAATTTGATAGAAGCGGACGTTACGCTGTTGTTTCCATTTGGGAAATGGACGGCGCGCTGGTGATCTATGACGCTGCCACCTTTATTGAAGTTAAGCGAATTCCGATGTCTCGCCCGTCTGGAAAATACAACGTATGGAACAAGATTACCTTCTCCGAAGGGACGAGTCATTAACGGCAAGAAATGACCGCCGCCCTGGTTTGTTGATCGCTGCGCACGGTGAGCGTGGCGGCGCTCGCCGCGACGAAAGTATCATCAGGCTCGTCGAAAAACTCGCAGCCTGCAATGTGGCTTGCCAGGTCGGCTACGGATTGATTAAGGGCGAGCCTAGCATCGGGGTTGCGTTGAATAGCCTCCTCACTTGCAAAATTATCGTCTATCCGATGTTTCTTGCTGACGGGTATTTTGCGCATACAGTGTTGCCCCAATTGCTGAAAGAATATGGGTCGAAGCGAGAAGGGATGTCGATAAGGGTTTTACCGTCATTGGGGCTTGATCCCGCATTAGCGGAATTGGTCACTGTCAAAGCAGCATTTGCAATCCAAGCGAGCGGATTTAGCAGGGAGAAGACGACGCTTGTTTTTCTTGCCCATGGTTCAAAAAAAAATGCAGCTTCTCGAATTGCGACTGAAGATCTAGCTAACCGCGCACGGCATTATGGTCTGGTTCATGACGTTCGCGTCGCGTTCCTGGACGAGTCACCGTCTCTCATTGAGTTGGCGTCGGAGGTCACCGGTCCTATCGTTGTTGTTGGGCTTTTTGCTGGCAACGGCCTGCACGGTGCTGATGACATGTCCCGATTGATTAGTACGCTTCGACGAGATGACATCCTTTTTGTCGGGAATGTCACAGCGTTTCCAGAACTGGTGGATTTAATGGTGGCTGCGGTCAAGCGAGCATAGTCAGCCGGGTCGTGGAGCCGCCGCCATGGCATGAGTGAGGCAAAGATTGCCATTGAGCAGTTGTGCAAGCCGACAATGCGATCAAACCGTGCTGCGTCGCTGCGATTGTTTCCATCCATTGTCTTTATCTGCCTGAAGGCGCTCGATCTCCTCGACAGAGAGGTGCCGGTAGTTTTTATTCCTTTAGATTGCTTTCCGCGGTCTGGTTCCGGCTATTAGGATTTTCCGTCGTCGACCTGTTCTCCCGGCGCGTGGTCGGCTAGTCGATGAGCGCGGCAATGGTGGCACAGCTTGTCACCGATGCCCTGGTGGTGACAATCTAGCGACGTGGAAAACCCGATGCGCTGCTGGATCACTCCGATCGCGGCATGATCTCGCCGCGTTTTAATCGATGGTGCGTGAATTTATGCGAGTGGCGCGCGTTAGCGGCATGCGCGGCTGGCCTACTGATCGATGAGACTGTTCGGCTTGGCGAATTTTCTAAGCGAATCAATATCGTTGATGGCCAGGTCGGCCCCCGATTTGCTGACGCCATGCTTTGAAAGTTGTGCCAAGTTGCGCGAGAGATTCTCCGGGGTCATCCCCAGACGGGAAGCCAATGTCCGCTTGTCGATATCTAGTGCTACCCGACGATTGTTTCCCTGGCGCGCTTCCTCCTGCAACAGCCAGTTCGCCAGCCGCTCGGTGCTATTGCGCAGCTTTTCGTTCTTGAGCGAGCGCTCGACGCAGCGATAGCGCACGGCCAGTTCATTCACCAGCGCACGGGCGAAAGCGGCGTCGCGGTCGAATACGTCGCGCACCGCTGGCGCCGGGATCAACAGTATCTGCGCGGCCGCCAGCGTGCGCGCCGATTTGAGACAGACCTCGTCACGGATCACCGCAGCCGGGATGAATGTCGTCAGCGGCTCGAGAATATCGAGCACGGTTTCGTGCGAGTCGTGGCTTGCGAATAGTTCGACCTTGCCCTCGACGACGATATGCAGGAAATCGGGCAGGTTGCCTTCGCGGATCAAGGTAACGCCTGGGGGGAATCGCTGCAGGAATGCTGCGCTTATCAACTCGTAGAAATGCTTCTCGTTGACATCTTTAAAGAGCGGCAGCGTGCGGACGAGATCGGATTCAGCCTGACGCATATCCTACCCCGTTGGCTAGATGCAGCTACATTGGCAGCTAACCGATGCCAATTGAGAATAATCAAATGCGAAAATAATAATAGCAAGAGGTGAATTGCGAATGATCAATGCCTGTCTTGGCAAATTATCAATCGGCAGTTTATAGCTAGTTTTGACCTCAAAGCAGATGCCGGTGCCGCGCTTTGGTCGTCCCCACGCCGTCCGCAATGGACGGGAGTTCGGGGCTGACCCTGCAAGACCACCAGGTTGCCAGCGTCGCGGGCCAGGGCCGCGCGCTTTGGATGTCCACGAATGCCTTCACCGTCTGCTTCGCGGTGTGGACGCTTTTCGCGATCATCGGCATCCAGATCAAAAAGGATCTGGGGCTGAATGAAACGCAGTTCGGCCCCTGGTCGGCGACGATACGCAGAAGGCCAAGGCGCAGGAGACCCACCCGGGACTGGTGTTCGGCCCTGGTATGATGCGCAGCGCCAGCATGGGCGGACCGATGATCCGGCACTAAGGCCAGCAAAGTATCCGCGCGGTGATCTGTAATCGAAAACCGCGCCCGCCAAGCCCTCTGGACAAATCCGCCTCCAGAGGGCGATTGCGGCAACATGATCCATGGCGTTTTGCCATTGGCAGGGGCAATGAGACGGAATTGTCCGAAGTATGATCAAAATCATATGCTGGATGAGGCCGCGGGCCTAGATTGCAACCTCAAAAGGTTCGAGGATTCGATGAAGCGTATCGGAGCACTTGTTTTGTCCGCAGGCATCTTGGCCGGCGTGCCGTTGGCGTGGGGCCAGCACAGCGGGCATATACAGCACATGGAGCATATGCCGCCAACGGCAAGCGCGCCTGCTGCTGCCGGCTCAAGTGCGGACGCGCGCGAATTTGTCCGGTTTCCCGACGCATTGCGTGAACATACGCTCGCTAACATGCGTGACCATTTGCTCGCCCTGCAGCAAATCCAGGAGGCTCTGTCGCGCGGTCAGGAAGACGCCGCCGCGCGGATCGCAGAGCAGCGCCTGGGGATGAGTTCTCTTGGCCTGCATGAAGCGCATGAGGTCGCCAAGTTTATGCCCGAAGGCATGCAGGCGGCTGGAACCGAGATGCATCGCAGCGCAAGTCGCTTTGCTATCGAAGCGCAGAACACCGGCGTGACCAGCGATCTCAAGCCGGCGCTTGACGCGCTCTCGAAGGTGACGGCGGCCTGCGTTTCCTGTCACGCCGCTTATCGGTTGCAGTAACCGCCTGCATCGTTCGTCGGGGCTAGCAAACCGACGAGGCGCGGAAGAATGATGCGTCATGGAAATCTACGTCATCTCCCCTGCACGCCACCGACCTGCGGCCAGAGAAATCACCCGGAGTGACTCCTCGGCTCCGTCCGCAATCCCCTTTTCGAAGTCTCCTTCAATCCGGCCCATCTGGTTCGTTACATGCGCAAAGCAGAGGACGGGCCGGCTACGCGCCTCCGCAAATGCGTAGAGCGCTGCGGCTTCCATCTCGACGGCAAGAATTCCGGCCTTCGACGCCGCGTTGATTGCTTCTTGTGTCTCCCGAAAGGGAGCGTCAGTCGTCCAGGTCGCGCCGACCTGCACGGAAATCCCGGCAGTTAGAAGAGCCTCGCGCGCATGCTGGGCCAGTTGGCGATTTGCTTGGCTGTAATCCGACGGCGGCAAGTAGTGGTAGCTCGTGCCTTCGTCGCGAAGCGCGCGGTCGATGATGATGAAATAGGGTGGCGGTTGCACCGGTAGGATTTGGCCGGCGGAGGTCATGCTGACGAGGAGCTGGCAGCCCGAGGCAAAAAGCTCTTCGGCGATAAGAACAGCAAACGCGGCGCCAACCGCACAGCCTACGATGCCGTACTCCTGTTCCTCGTGACGAAAGACGTAAAGATCGGTGTGATAGCAGGCCCAGCCAGGATGACGCTCGGCGCGGCCCGCAACGCGCAAGTGCCGTACGATGTCGCCGTCCGGATCGAGAACGCAAATGTCTGGAACGGAGGCTGTGGTCAGATTCTTCTGACGACGCGCTTCGCGCAATAGGCTCTCCGGGGTAAAGGCGGACGCAGCGTCGTAGCGTTTGTGCGACAGAATGGGTGGCGATTTTGTTTCATTCACCGGCATGGCCTTTATGACTGTTGGCGCTCGCGCTTTCGATAGGCTTGGTTGCAGATACGGCGATAAAGGCCGATCCGAGAGTCGTTTGCCGGCCGATCCACAGATCGATAGGAGCAAGAACCTCTGCCGCGAGTCTGCAGGGTGGATAATGCACCGCTCCGCGTGCCTCGGCCACATCAAGCCCAGCGGCACGTGCAAGCCCGCGAAGTTCTGCCGCCGTTCGGAATATGGCCGCACGCCAAGTCGGATCGCCAAGCCAACCGCGAATGCGCCGGTGAGCGGCCCACAGGCCCCACCGCCCAAGGTCGCCGATGACAAGCGACCCGCCAGGTTTCAAGACGCGCGCCATTTCCATAATCGCCCGCTCGGCATCGCGAACGAAGCAAAGCACAGTCACTGCAACAACACGGTCGAAAACGGCATCGTCAAACGGCAACCTCTCGGCCTGTCCCTCAACGAGATGGAGTTGAGTTCCTTCGGCTCCGGCGCGCCGTCGCGCAGCAGCAATCATCACGGGGTCTACATCGAGTCCCGTTACGATTGCGCCCCGGCGAGCAAGTTTCGATGTGAGCTCACCGTCGCCGCAGCCGACATCCAGCAGCGTTTTATCGGCAACCCGGCCGAGAAGCTCGAAGAGGAGTTGCTGCTCCAGCGCGTCGGTGATCTGCCCAAGACGACTCGACCGCCACCGTGTGTAAGAATCGGTCAGTCCCTCTATCGGTTGCACAGTGCCCATGAGGCTTTCCGAATGACCGTGACAGCTCTTTGATCGCGCGGCCTATCACACAGTGGTAAGGATGTTGGTCAGACGTTCGACCACTATGTCGATTTCATCGCGCGTCGTCCCGCGCCCGAGGCTGAAGCGGACGGCCCCCATTCCAACTTCCGGCTCGATGCCCATGGCTTCCAAAACCGGCGAAAGCTCTATGCGACCAGAGTGACACGCCGATCCGGTCGAAGCCGCCACGCCGTCCAGCCGGCCGAGTATCTCAGTGCCGACGTGGCCGACAAAGGAGATATTCAACGTGTTAGGCAGATGGTTCACGGGGTGTCCATTGAGGACCACGCGATTCCCGAATTGCTTTTGTAGCGCCCGCCAGAAGTAGTCGCGTAGGTCCCGCGCCCGGTCCATCGGCCCGAGATCGCGCGCAAGCTCGCAGGCCTTGCCGAGTCCGACTGCAAGCAGCGCACTTTCGGTTCCAGCGCGACGGCCGCCTTCGTGCCCGGCGCCATGAATGAGCGATTCGAGTTGCATGCCGTGGCGCATGAACAAGGCACCGACCCCTTTCGGCGCGTAGAGTTTGTGGCCAGCTACTGAGAGAAGATCGACGCCAAGATCATCGACATTGGTCGGAATCTTGCCGACCGATTGGGCCGCGTCAGTGTGAAACAAGACGTCATGGTTCCGGGCAATGCGGGCGCAATCCGCGATCGGTTGGATGGTCCCGACCTCATTGTTGGCATGCATAATGCTGACGAGGATCGTGCGAGGCATGATCGCTCTGCGAAGGTCGTTGGGGTCAACCCGACCTGTGCCGTCGACAGGCAGGTAGGTGACTCGCGCGCCGAGGCGTTCGAGAAACCGACACGGTTCGATGATCGCCGGGTGCTCGATCTGGGTGGTGATGATATGGTCACCCTTGTCGCGGAACGCGAAGAACGCTCC
>JAUSBQ010000354.1 GCA_030651965.1 Pseudolabrys sp.
GCTGCTCGCGGTAATAGTTGATGAAGATCAGCGTCAGGTAGATGAGGAACGTCGCCAGCAAGGGAAATGTCGCGTCGATCAATATCCGCTGCTGCGTGAAGAAGTACCAGGACCCGGCCGCCAAAATGGCGGTGACCGCCGCGCCCAGCGCCAGCATCATCGACGCGCCGAGGATAGGTCCGACCGCGATGATGGCGAGGCCGAACAGAATGGCGGCGACAAGCTCGGCGCCGATGGCATAGTTCGGATAGACCAGCATCGACTTGGTCAGGACGTTCTCGAGCACCTGCGCATGCACCTCGACCCCCGACATGGCCGGATTGATCGGCGTCGCCTTGATGTCGCGCAGCCCCACCGCCGAGGTGCCGATCAGCACCAGTCTGCGGCCAAAGCGGCCGGGCGGCACACGGTCCTCCAGCACGTCCTTGGCGGAGACGTAGCGGCTGGCATCGGACGGCGCGAAATAGACCCATAACTGGCCGTTGCGATCGGTCGGCAGTTCGAGGCCCGGAATGGCGACGCTGCCGACGCCGGCGGCGTCGGTCTTGATCCGGATCGCGCCGGCGCCGGTGGCGACGCGCAGCATTTCAAGACTGAGCGCCGGCACAACCGTGTCCTGCGCCTGCATCACCATCGGCACGCGGCGGACGATGCCATCGGGTTCCGACTGGACGGTCAGCATGCCGCGCCCGGCCGCGGCCTGCTCGAGCGCCGGCACATTGTGTATCAGTCCGGGAAAAGTGATCAAAAACGGGCGCGGGTCCGGGCCCAGCATGGCAAAACCTGCGGGCGGCGGACGCTGGCCCACGAGCGGCACGGCCAGATGATGGCCGGATTCGCCGAGCACGACCTTTGTCCGGCGCATCGCGTCGGCCAGCACGTCATCGTTGCTCGGCAGTTTCATCAATTGGGCGCGGGTATCGGCATCGAGATTGCGGAAACTCTCGGCCGCGATCGCCGGCGACATGCGGTCCGGTTCGGCGAAGATGATATCGAAGGCGACCACCGCGCTGCCGAGCCGCGCGAGCTTGGCGACGAGATCGGCCAACAGCGTGCGCGGCCAGGGCCATTGGCCGAAGGCCTTCAGACTGGCTTCGTCGATATCGACGATCACCGCCGGCTGCACCGTGGCCTGACGCGGCTTGGCGGTCTGATAGAAATCGAAGGTGCGGACCCGCAGCGACTCGAGCGGCGCCGGGTTGCCGATTCGCAGTGCGACCAGCGCGGCCAGCAGGACGAGACAGATCAGGCGTCCGAGGCCGAAGCTTTGCGCGAAGCGGGCGAGCCTATTCATTGCTAACAGCCGGGATCGCGGTCATGCCAATCGGCTCATCTTTCCCGGAACGCCCGCATGAACTGATCGCGCAGCGGCTTCATCAGATACGAGATGACGGTGCGGTCGCCGGTCTGCACGAAAGCTTCGACCGGCATGCCCGGCAACAGTCTCACATCGCCCAACAACCTCACCGTTTCCGGCGGCAGGGCAATACGAATTGTATAATAAGATTGCCCGGTGCGCTGATCGGTCGACGTGTCGGCCGAGACCCTCGACACTTTACCGTCTATTTCCGGTGTTGTTTGGCTGTTGAAGGCGGAAAAGCGCAAGACCGCGACCTGCCCGATCTGCAACTGGTCGATATCCTGCGGATTGACCTTGGCCTCGACCTGCAATTTGTCGGCATCGGGTACGATCAGCATGATCGGGTCGCCGGCGGTGATGACGCCGCCGATGGTGTGAACCGCCGACTGGAACACCGCGCCGTTCTGCGGCGCGCGAATATCGGTCCGCCGCAACTGGTCCTCGGCAGTCACCTTGCGCTCGACGAACTCGCCGATCTTGCCGTCGATATCGCGCATTTCCCTGGCGACTTCGCTGCTGAGATTCTGCTCGATCTGGATGATCTGCAGGTTGATCTCGGCGATCTTGCCCTTGGCCTGCGCCACCGACGCGATCAACTGGGCGCGCTCGCCGCCCAGCCGCGCCATCTCGCGCTCAAGCTGGGTGAGGCGCGACAATTGCACCAGGTTTCTGGCATAGAGGTCGCGCACGCCGTTGAGTTCGCGTTCGATCAGCGCAAGTTCCTGCGACTTGGCGCTCTGCTGCGCTTCGATGCCGGCGATCTCCTCGCTCAATTGCGCCATGCGTTGCCGCAACTGCGCTTTCTGTCCCGACCGCTCGGTGCGGCGCAGATCGAACAAACGTGTCTCGCTGCGGATGGCCGAGACCGCATTGACGTCATCCGTTTGCGCGAGCAACGCGGGCGGAAAGGCGATCGCTTCGGCGCCGTCACGCTCGGCTTCAAGCCGAGCCTTGCGCGCGGCGAGTTCATTGAGACCCTTGGTGACGATGGACAGGTTGGCGCGCATCACGGTTTCGTCGAGCCGCACCAGGATGTCGCCCGCCTTGACGCGGTCGCCGTCGCGCACGCGCAATTCGCCGACGATGCCGCCGGTCGGGTGCTGCACCTTCTGCACATTCTGGTCGACGACGATCGACCCTTGCGCGATCAGCGCGCCGGAAATCTGCACGGTCGCGGCCCAGCCGCCGACGCCGGCGCCCAGCACCACCACGATCAGCACACCGGCCAGCAGATGGCGGCGGATCGAAGCGCGCGATCCGTCGGGGGGCGCTTCCGGCGGCGGTGGGACCGGCTGCGCGCCGCTCGCGCGGGTTCTCAGGCGGGTATTCATGCGCCGGCGCTCCCATTCTCGGGAACGACTTTGAGCGGATGCGGCGTGGTCGCCGGTCGTTGCAGCACCTTGGCCAGCACCTCATCCTTGGGGCCGAACGCCTGCGCACGCCCCTCTTTCATCACCAGGATCTGGTCGACGCCGGCGATCGCGCTTGGACGGTGCGCGACGACCACGACGATGCCCTTGCGCTCGCGCACGCCGAGAATAGCGCGGGTCAACGCCGCGTCACCGTCGGCATC
The DNA here is from genome assembly GCA_030651965.1 of Pseudolabrys sp. Lineage (GTDB taxonomy): Bacteria > Pseudomonadota > Alphaproteobacteria > Rhizobiales > Xanthobacteraceae > Pseudolabrys. Next base: position 2,934 of record JAUSBQ010000354.1, read on the forward strand.
CAGATGCGAATTCGGTTCGTCGAGGACGACAAGAAACGGATCGCCATAGACCGCGCGCGCCAGCGCCACCCGTTGCGCCTGGCCGGCCGACAGCAACGCGCCATTCTCGCCGACCGGCGTGTCGTAACCCTGCGGCAGCCTGACGATCAGATCATGCACATCGACGGCCTTGGCGGCCGCGATCACCGCGTCGAAGTCAGGCTTCGTCTCGAAGCGGGCGATGTTCTCCGCCACCGTCCCGGTCAGCAATTCGACGTCCTGCGGCAGATAGCCGATGTGGCGGCCAAGCAAGTCCGACGACCATTGATCGAGGGCCGCGCCATCGAGGCGGACCTTGCCGCGCGCCGGTTGCCAGACGCCGACCAGCAGCCGCGCCAACGACGACTTGCCGGAGCCGCTCGGCCCGATAATGCCGAGGCCCTGCCCCGCTTCCAGCTTGAAGCTGATATCATGCAGCATGATCTTGTTTGCGCCGGGCGGCGCGGCGCTGATGGTCTCGACCACCAGCCGCTGCGACGGCGCGTGCAGCAACATCGGCGTGGTCTGCGCCGGCAGCGCCGACAGCAGCTTGTTCAGTCTTTGCCAGCTTTGCCGCGCGCCGACGAAGCCGCGCCAATGCGCGATGGCGAGATCCACCGGCGCGAGCGCGCGCGCGCTCAGGATCGAGCCGGCGATGATGATGCCGGCGCTCGCCTCCTGATGGATCACGAGATAGGCGCCGACCGCGAGCACGCCCGACTGGAGCATCATGCGCAGCACCTTGGAGATGGCGCCAAGTCCGCCGCCGACATCGCTGGTGCGCTGCTGGCTGCTGATATAGGCCCGGTTGGCCTGTGCCCAGCGGTCCGCCATGCGGGCGAACATGCCCATCGCGGCCAGCGCCTCGGCGTTGCGCCGGCTCGCTTCCGCCAGCCCGTTGCGCGCGATGGCGGCTTCCTGCGCGGCTTTGGCCGGCGCCATGGTCAGCGTCTCGGTCAGCAACGTCAGCGCGATCAGAATAATGGCGCCGACCAGCGCCGTCAGCCCGATAAGCGGATGGAACAGGAAGCAGACCGCGAGATAGAGCGGGATCCATGGCAGATCGAATAGCGCGACCGGACCGAGGCTGCCGAGATAGGAGCGGATGGCGTCGAGATCACGTAGCGGCTGGTTGCCATCGCCGCGGTTTCCCGCCCGCAATGGCAGCCGCACCATCGTGTCGTAGACCCGGCCGCTCAGCGCCTCATCGAGCGAACTGCCGACGCGGGCCAGAATGCGGCCGCGGATCGCATCGAGCAGCCCAAGCGCCACGAACAGCCCGGCGACCAGGATCGTCAGGCCGATCAAGGTCGGCGTCGAGCGGCTCGGCAATACGCGGTCGTAGACCTCCAGCATGAACATGGCGCCGGACAGCATCAGGATATTGCTCATGCCGCTGATCAGCGCGGTGCCGACAAAGGCACCACGGCAGGCGGCGAGCGCCGCCGAGAGTTCGGAGCGGGGCTTGGACGGGTGGCCGGTCGCTTGCATCAGCCGATAATAGCAAATTGCTGATGGAAAATAAAATCCGCGTCGCTGAGTTGGCTTGGGTTGACGTGTGCAAGCGTGATGCTGTCGCCATCGCCGAAGCCGATCAACGTATCGTGCACGCCGCCGCCACGATCGATGTCCTGGATATGTCCGTTATCGTACAGCTCCCCGAAGCTGCCGAATTCGGAGTACAGCTCGATAACGTCGCCTTGCCCGGCGTGGCCGGAGAAATCGACGACAGTGCCGGTGCCATATCCCGTTCTGAAAACAAAATTGTCGGCGCCATCCAATCCAAACAGGAGATCGTTGCCGCCCAGGCCGTCGATGGTATCGGCGCAGGCGGTGCCGACCAATGCATTCGCGCCGGAAGTGGCGACGTTTGCCGTCGTTATGAAACTGATCTTCGCGTGACCGCCGGCCGCGATCGTTCCGATCGCGTTGGTCAACGTTATTGCCTGGTCGTTAGCTGCGCCGTTGGGGTCTTGCGGGTTGTCATAGGCTTGCGACTGGTAAGGGTCAGAGTGGATCAAACCCGAATAGGAGGACGCGCGCCAATCGCTATCGGCGCCGACCAGCACGACGGCTACTCCCGAGTAATACCCTTCCGCCGATACCGCAGCGACGGCACTGGAGCCGGTCGGATTCTGGATGACATCGTTGTAGGTTGTGAAGGCGAAATAGGAATTGCTATGCGCGTCGACGTCCTGATCGGGATCGATGTTACGCAAAAATCGCACATTGCTGAGGTCAAAACTGCCGCCATTGTAAATGTCGATGGTCGTCTCGAAATAGTTTGCGTCCGAGCCCAGCGCAATCGTTTGCGTCAACCTCACGCTATTGACGTCCGACATAATGCTCGTGAAATAACTGGTTTCGTCTTCGTCAGTATAGAACGCCGTCGCGACCGGCGTGAAATCATGCTCGCCGTTCAATGGATTTGACGTCCTCACTATCGGAGCGCCACTGATGACGTAGCCGAGTGAAATTCGGTCTTCGTAAGTCCCTTCATGGGTCACGTTGCCGGCGCCGGGAAAAATGAACCCGCTCATCGAGCCATACTGCGTCGCAAATAAAGTCACCCCGGCGGTCGAGGTCAGCGACACGCTCAACGGCTCGCTGACATCCTGAATGGAAATATGAACTGTCGTTTCGTCGGAAAGCGATCCGGTATCGGTCGTCGCGACAACAAGCTCGTGGTGGGCCAAATCTTCGTAATCCAATAGACCCGTAACAATAATATTGCCGTTGCTGTCGATCGAGAAAAGCTGATCGTCGTTTCCGGACACGATCGAATACGAGAGCGTATCGTTGTCCGCATCGACGGCATGCACCGTGCCGACGACCGTACCGAAGGCTACATTTTCCAACGCCGAAAAATCGTACTCGGACTGATCGAACGCCGGCGCGTTGTTAGTCGCGGTCACGGTCAGTTGCGCCGTGTCGGAGGCCGACGAAAACGTCGAGGTGTCGTCGGCCGTAACGCTGGCGGTCTCACCGTGAGTCCCCGAGACCTGGTCCCAGGCGACGTAATTGAAGGTCTGGCTGCCGCCGTTCTGCCCGCCCGGGACGAAGCGGACATAGTCGGTATCGGCAAGCAGCAAGGCGGATTCGTAAGAATAGGCGCCAAAATTGGTCCAGCTCACACGATCATCCGTGGAGTACTGCCATGTTCCATTGGCAAAGGCCGCGCCGACAATGGCAATGCCGACCAACGCCGCGGTATCCGCATCGGAAATGCTGGTTCCGATAAATGCGGCGACCGACTGACCTGCATTGTCGGTGTCGCTGGCCGAAATACCTGTCAGCGTTGGATTGGTCGGCGCAAGCACCGGCGCGTCATTGACGTTGCTGAAATCCACGGTTGGGCTGATAGGCGCACCGGCGCCCTGTTCCGTGCCGTCGCTCGCCCAGACCATGAAGGTTGGAGCCGCTTCACCGCCGTCATGGACGAAACGCACATTGCCAGCTTCGATGTCGGCGACAGTGAAACCGCCTGTCTCTGCCGTCACCCAACTTTCGCCCGACTGAACTTCGAATTGCCCGCCGGTCACATCGCTCACTGAGAAGAAAAAATCGGAACTGTCCGGATCGGTGATATGGAAATCACAGCTCCTCAGAACCGTAACGCCACCCTCGGCGACCGTCACGTTGAAATAGTCGAGCACAGGCGGGTCGTTCACCGGCGTCACGTCGATCGTGGCGGTGACGACGTTGCTGAGGTTGTTGGCCGCCGCTCCATCGTCGACCTGATAGCTGATCGTACGTGTTTCGTCGGACGGATTGTCGCTGCTGTTGGCGTAGGCCACCGACCGCAGCGCGGCTTGATAGGCCGCGACGCTGGCGACGCCGGTCAGCGTCAGCACGCCGGTTTGCGCATCGTAACTTCCAGCAATGCCATTCTGGTTGGCGAAACTCAGGACATCCTGGCCGGCATTGAAGTTGCAGCTGATCGTCACCTTGGCGCCGCTCAAGGTCGCGCTGTCAACGTCCGACAATGTCAACACCGCGTTGATCGACGTCTCGGGCTGGCCCTCGGTATAGCTCATCATCGGGCTATTGGGCTGCGCGATGACCGGCGCATCGTTGACCGCGCCGACCGTGATCGGAATTGTATTGGTCGCGGTGGTCGATGTTCCATCGCTCGACGTGATCGAAATCGACGCCTCGCCGTTGTAATCGGGATCCAGCACGAAGCTCATGCCGTCGAGCGCCGCATTGATCGCCGCTTGCGTGCCCGAGAACGTCATCGTCTCGTCGCCGGTCCCATCGCCGTCCGAGAACGTCAGGCCGGCGACACCGTTCAAGGTCAGTACACCATTCGTCGCCGTCAGCGTTACCGTCAGCACCGTGGTGTCAGCGTCGAACACCGATATTGAATTTTCATTGGACAAGCTGAAGACCAGCGCGGTGTCTTCATTTGTGGCCAGTTGAAGCGGGCCGGAAATCAATGGCGGCTGGTCGACCGGAATCACGATGATGATCGGATCGTCGTTGGCCGGGAGCCCCGTCCCTTCCGGCGTAATGGTCGTCACAGTGACAGTCGCCGTTGCGGGAGGCGGCGGGCCGCCGTCGCCGTTGCCGCTATCCCCCGAAGAAGGCGACTGGTTCGGCTGGATCGATAGCTGAATCTGCGTGAGCGGCTTGTCGGTCGATTGCGGATTTGGGTTGTTGGGGTCGGTCTGGAAATACTGCTGGATAATCTGTTGACCGACCGACTGAATGCTGACGATCTGTTGCAGCGCCGCGAGTTCGATCGCCAGTTGCGCCGGCGACTTCTGGACTTCTTCGGCCAGCACCTGCAACGGTCCGACCGGCCGCACGATGATCAGCGGACCATCCTGCACGACGTTCGCAATGATCCTGCCTTGGCTATCGAGAATGACGGCGCCGGTCGCGCTTTGCGACACATAGAAGTTCACGGTGCCATCGCTGGCCGTGGTGACGCCGCCGACCGTGCCGCGAATGCCCATCGTCGCGACCGGCGTGCCGATGCTCATGTTGCCGCTATGCGCGACCCCGCCGGAGATGAAAGTGAGCGAGCCCTGCACGAGGTCGAGCAACTGGGAATTCGCCGAGCCGCGCGGATCGTAGACGAACTCGTTGACCACCAGGCGCGTGTTGGCGGTGAGGTTGAGCGTGCTGCCGTCGTTGAAGGTGACGCCGAGCGAGCCCGACACGGTCTGCAACACGTCGCCCTTGAGGATCGCATCGCCGGTATTGGCAACGATGGCTACGCCATTGCGGACAATCGTGGCATCGCCGCCCGATTGAACGACGCGGCCGACGGCCTGCGCCGCCGGTGGCGTCGCGGCCGCCTGGGCGTACTGCCCGGGCGCTTGCGGACCGGCGAGCGCGGCAATGACTTCGGCCGACAGCGCCGCGCCTTGCGGCGACAGCAGCCGCGCACGGTCGTCGGTGGCGAAATAATCCTGGACGACGAACGACTTGCCATCCTCGCCGTGCAGCAGCAGGTTGTCGCCGGCGCGGGCGAATTGCGCGGTGAAAAGCAGGTGGGCATCGGGAATGGTGGCGGTCAGCCCATTCACGCCGTTGTCGATGGCAACGAACGACGGCTGTTGCTGCGCTGGCGCGCCTCCGAAGGCGAAATGCTCGCCTTCCCAATCGTCAACGCTGCGTAGCATGACGGCGCGCCCCTAGAAGCCTTCGATGGCCGTTTCTATTTATTGCTAAGAAAATGCCCCCGGCGAGGCTGTTAACAAATATTTATCGGTATCAGGGGGTTAGTCAATCAAGAACGGGGGTATCGGGCCGGTTTAGGCTCCACAGTGTTAATGCGGGGGGCCGAAAGTGGCGCGGGCCGGATTCCTTGCGCAAAACTGCATAATTGCCCGGCACCCTGCCATTTCGGACGCCGTTCTATTGTTTATGACAACCGCGCCGCCCCAGAGGGGACCGTCTAGCCGGGGGGCCTGCTAGTCCCGCAGTCTGGCACCCATGAGTCCGGCATGACGACGGACGGCTTCAGCCGCTGAAATGACGGCTTCAGCCCCTTCATGGCACAGCACAGTATCGACGATTCTCCCCTCGGCGCCGGACGCCATGGCCTCAATATCTCTCACGGTCTGAGATACGCCGCCCTTGCGCTCGGCCTGTCGGCGATGATGGCTTTTCGCTGCGCGCCGATACGGCGCCCTGGCTTGCGACCGAGCTGTGGTCGAGGACCGGCTATGGCGACGCTGTCTCCGAAACGTTCCCCGGCCGCATGGTTGCCGACGCCTTCGCGCAGGAATCGGCACGCCGCAAAGCCGAGGCGAAACCCGAAACGCACGCTTTGCAGTGACCGGCATCACAGCCGGCAATCGCCACCCCTTCGCATAATGCCGCTCGGTGTCACCGGGCCGCAATTCGTATTTGTCACGCGGTCCGAATAGATTATGAAGCCAGTCTCACTGGCGCCAGCCAAGCGGTGAAGGCGATGCGGATTCGATTTTGGGGTGTTCGTGGAAGCATTGCCTGTCCGGGGCCGGAGACGATCCGCTACGGCGGCAACACGCCATGCATCGAGGTGCGTTGCGGCGACCATGTGCTGATCTTCGACGCCGGCACGGGCTTACGTCCGTTCGGCAATGCGCTGGTCAAGAACGTCAAGATTCGCGTCGTCGACATATTCCTGAGCCATTGTCATCTCGACCACGTCACCGGCCTGCCGTTCTTCGCGCCGTTCTTTACCGAGGGCTACAAGGTCCGCATCTGGGCCGGCAATCTGATGCCCGACAGCAGCGTCGAACAGGTCATGCGCAAGCTGATGAGTTCGCCGCTGTTTCCTGTGGAGGTCGAAATCTTTCGGGCATCGATCGAATACCGCGATTTCCGCTCCGGCGACGTGCTTCAGCCCTTTGAAGGCGTCACGTTGCACACCGCGCCGCTCGACCATCCTGACGGCGCCAGCGGCTACCGGCTCGAATATGGCGGCAAGATTTTTGCGTTGATCAGCGACACGTCGGGATTTCCCGGCGCGCGCGACCGCGAACTGGTGGCGCTGGCGCGCGGCGCCGACCTGGTGGTGTATGACGCGACGTTTACGGAGGAAGAAATCGCGACGCGCGAGAGCTGGGGCCACTCGACCTGGCTGCGCGGCATTCGTCTGGCCGAGCAGGCCGGCGCCAAGCAGCTTTGTCTCTTCCATCACGACCCTTCGCACGACGACGACTTCATGGACGCGCTCGCCGCCGATGCGAACGACGCGCGGCCCGGGACGCTGACGGCGCGCGAGGGGCAGATTATCGATCTCTGATTTAACCCAATTGGCCCGCCGATTGCATGAAGGCGGACGGTCGACGCTGACGCCGGATATTGGGGAATCGACTTGAGCTTTACCGTCATTCTGGGCTTCATCGCAGGCGGCTTCTATATTGCCAGCCATTTCATGACGACGATGGTCCCGCTGCGTATCTGCGGGATCATCAGCAACGTGCTGTTCGTCATCTACGGCGCGCTGTATCCGTCATGGCCGACTTTGGCGCTGTACGGCATTCTGTTGCCGCTGAACTCGCTGCGGCTTTTTGAAATGCTGCACCTGGTCAAGAAGATCCGCTCGGCATCG